>DASSAY010000304.1:0-6174 GCA_035699185.1 Balneolaceae bacterium
TTGAAAATCTATGGCTATGGATCTGCCTCAATCACTGACAGCCTCTATTCATGCTGCATCAGCTGATTTTCATCGTTATTGAAATGCTCATCACTTTCATTCAAGGCCATTTGTAGCAGTTGGGCTACATGCAAGGCTTTCCTTCCGGTCTCCTGTTCGATTTGTTCGCGGCAGCTGAAACCATTGGTAACAATTAGTGTATCTTTATCAGCCTCTCGAACCGCCGGCAAGAGTACCCGTTCTCCCGCTTTAATCGAAACCTCATAATGCCGGCCTTTTTCATAGCCAAAATAGCCGGCCATTCCGCAGCATCCGGAATCTAAAATGGTATAATCCAGCTCCATTTTTTTGAACAACTTTACTTCCTCATCAATCTTCATAACGGCTTTATGGTGGCAGTGGTTATGGACAATAGCTTTTCGCCTGAATACGGGGATTTCAAAGTCAGGGGCTTTAGCATTTAAAAACTCTGCCAGTGTAAAAGTTTGCTGTTTTAAGCGCTTAGCGTCTTCATTATGAGGCAATAAATCGCACAGTTCATCCCGAAAAACGGCTACACAACTGGGTTCCAGCCCTACAATGGAAGTCCCGCCACGAATATCCTCTCTTAGAGCTTCAAGAATTTCTTTTAAGAGATTCTTCGCCATTTTTAGAAAACCAAAGTCGTAAAGCGGACGTCCGCAGCAAAGTGTTTGTTCCGGCAGTGTTACCCGAAAGCCTGCTTCTTCTAAGACACGAACTCCCGCAATTAAGTTATCGGGTTTAAAATGATTATTGAACGTGTCAGGCCATAAAATAACTTTCGGTTTATCTGTATCACCATTCTTAGGGTGATGTTTAAACCAGTCATCGAAAGTTCGGTTAGCGAATTTTGGCAAAGTTCTTTGAGGAGCCACGCCTCCCAAAGCTTTAACCATTTTGCTTAATACAGGGGCATGCGTTACGAAATTTGCCACTTTTGGCATGAAAGATGCCAGTCGCGACCACCAGTAGATCCAACCAAAAGCATAGGCAGAACGGGGGCGAAGTCTTCCTTCATAATAATGAGAAAGAAACTCCGCCTTATACGTGGCCATATCCACATTTACCGGGCAATCGCTCTTGCAGCCTTTGCAAGCCAGGCAAAGATCAAGCGCATCTTTTACCGCATCATCCTTCCAGCCGCCTTTGATGATATCGCCCTGCAGCATTTCAAAAAGCAGGTGAGCGCGTCCCCGGGTTGAATGTTTTTCCTCATGAGTTACCATATAGCTCGGGCACATGGTTCCGCCTTCGTGCCTGCGGCAATTGCCCACGCCCACACAGCGAAGCGCAGCGCGGCTAAAACTCCCTTTATTGTTGTTCTCCTGAAAACTAAAATGTGTTTTAGGACTTGGGGGCGCATATTCCGTACCTAAACGAAGGTTTGAAAGTTGCCCATAGGAATCAATAATCTTACCGGGATTCATCTTTCCCTCGGGATCCCAAATAGCTTTAAATTCATGAAAAGCCTGCATAAGTTCTTTGCCAAACATAATTTCAAGCAGCTCACCGCGAGCTTGTCCGTCTCCGTGTTCTCCGGATAATGCCCCGCCATAACCGGTTACTAAATGAGAAGCTTCGATGGTGAATTTTTTATAATCCTGTAAGCCTTTTTCGGTAAAAACATCAAAACCTACACGGCAATGAACACAACCTTGTCCAAAATGGCCATAAAGCGAAGGGTGATAACCATATTTGTCGAATAATTTTCGCAGGTCTTTCAAATAAGCGCCCACTTTTTCCGGCGGTACAGCCGAATCTTCCCAACCGGGAGCGCCAAAAGGTTCGCCGGGTACAAAGGCCGTTGCGCCCAAACCCGATTCCCGTATTCTCCAAAGCCTTTCTTCCTGTACGGGGTCATCCACTAAACGCATTTTAGGTACTACATCTCCTTGTTTTAACGCATCCATAAGTTTTTGTCCCCTGCGATCGGCATCTTCTTTGCTGTCACCGCCAAACTCTACCAGCAGCCAACCTTTACTGTTTTTAGGAAGCAAAGTGAGGTCACGGGTGTTAAGCCCTTTTTTCCTCATAAATTCAATTAATTTGTGATCAAATCCTTCCAGTCCGATGGGTTTATGTTCCATGACTTTTGGAACCTGATCGCCGGCGATATAAACATCAGGATAGCCGAGCACCACAAGAGTACGTTTATGAGGTTCCGGCATTAGCTTCACGGTGGCTTCCAAAATGGTTGCACAGGTTCCCTCAGAACCCACCAGTGCACGGGCTACGTTAAAGTTATTTTCGGGCAGCAAAGCGGGAAGGTCATAACCCGAAACATTCCGTGGGATATCCGGAAATTTTTCACGAATGAGGTCCGCATACTTATCGCGCAAAACTTTCAATTTGCGATAAATTTCTCCTTTCTTATCGCCTCGCTTGATAATTTCTTCCAGTTCTTCCTCGCTGGTAGGCCCTACTTTCATTTTATGCCCATCGTAGGTAAGTACCGTCATTGATGCAGTATTATCAGACATCCGCGCTCCGTAGCCATAAAATTGGGACATTACCGAATGTACGCCGCAAGAATTATTGCCCAGCATGCCGCCGATAGCGCAGTGGCTGTGCGTAGCGGGATCAGGCCCGAAGGTTAGTCCCGCTTCTTCTACCGTCGCCTTTTTCATTTCATCAAGTACAATACCCGACTGTACACGCACTTGCCTTTTTTCTTTATCAATGCCTAATACCCGGTTATAATATTTGGTCATATCCATCACCACGGCCACATTACAACACTGACCCGCCAGGCTGGTACCGCCGCCCCTCGAAAGCAACGGGGCATTATATTTCTTACAAATAGCCACCGTATTGAGAATATCTTCTTCATCTTTTGGCAGTACCACACCGATGGGAACCTGCCGGTAGATGGAGCTGTCTGTGGCATATAAAGCTTTGCTGCCCTTATCAAAACGCACTTCACCTTTGATGTTCGATTCTAATTGAAAGTGCAGCAGGGTGACATCTACACCGTGGGAGTCTTCTGTTTCATAACGTTTGTCGAAGTGTTCCGGTTTTTGATTCATGATAACAAGCTAAATCTTATATTTTTCCGCGTCTTTATGTTTGAATTCAAGCCCAAGCCCCGGTCTTGTCAAATCAGGGGTGAGGACTCCGTCTTTCGGCCTTTGTGCCCCGTCGAAAAGCATATTTTCAATTCGAACATGGTCGTAAAAATACTCGGCATGACGAAAATGGGCGAAGGCGAGGGCGGCATGTAAGTGAAGGGAGGGAGCACAATGAGAGGAAAGAGGCAACATAAAAGCCCGGCTCAGGTTGGCGGCTCGCAAAAATCCCGTAATACCGCCACAACGCGTCGCGTCTGCCTGTAAAACATCTACGGCTTGCGCTTCGAGCATTCTTTTAAAATAAGAAAGGTGATATCCGTATTCTCCGGCCGCTATCTCCACGATTGCGGGCACTTTATTTTTAATAAACTGCAAGCCCGATAGATTATCTGAAGACACCGGTTCTTCAAACCAGCTCACTCCAGCCTCCGCAAATTGATGGGCTTTGGTGATGGCTTGCTTTTCGCTGTAAGCACCGTTTGCATCCACAAATAGCGCTATATCTTTGCCGATGGCTTCGCGTGCTGCTTTCACTCTTTTAACATCATCCGTTGGATGGCGGCCTACCTTCATTTTTACCTGGTAGATGCCTTCATCAACCCAGTTGGCGAATTGGTTTTGCAGCTTTTCTATAGAATATGAAGTAAATCCACCGCTACCATAGACCGGTATTTCTTCGCGGGCCATTCCAATTACTTTTGCCAGCGGAAGGCTGAGATGCTTAGCTTTTAAATCCCATAAAGCGCTATCTACTGCCGACAGCGCCATATATGCTATGCCGCAATTTCCCTGATTCCGGATTGCTTGCTGCATAGCTAACCAGATGGAAGGAATATCCATACAATCTAAGCCGGTTATTTTCGGTTTTAGCAGGGTGATAATCAGCGAGGCAGCAGATTGATGGGCATAGGTGTAGCCGATACCTTTTTTATCGCCTGCCGTTGCTTCTACCAAAACCAAAGTGGTACTTTCCCATTCGAGGGTTCCGTCAGATTCCGGCTCTTCGGTGGGTATGTTAAAGGCAGAAACTTCTATATCTTTTAAAACCACTGGTGCTTCTCTTCAAAAATGAAAACTTAAAATGGCTGGAAATAGTATTTAACGCGTGGAGCGGTTGAAATAAAATGTTGACCTGACAGCGTCCCAGTGGTTTTCTGGTTCCTGTCAGCGTCTCTACAACCAACGCTATCAGTCCTACGAATGCTTACAGGTTGGTTTTGAGTTCAACTGCTCCACATGTTAGTGTAATAATTTCATATTAAAATGAATAAAGAACCCTTTGAAAAACCGGTAAAAGCTGTCATTCTGAGCTTGTCGAAGAATCTCCTTAATACGGCTGGTAGACTGATGCGAGGAGATTCTTCACTCCGTTCAGAATGACAACATCGGTTTTTCAAAGGCTCTTTATATAGAATCCATCACTCCTTTAAAAGTTTGACGAATAATATCAATTTCATTTGGATCTCCTTTAAGCAGTGCTTTGGAATAATTTACTGCTTGCTTAAAATTAATGTGCGGCGGCAGGGGCGGCACATTAGGATCGGTCATTACTTCCAATACAGCCGGACGATCAGCCGATAGAACGCGATCCCATGCATCGGCGATTTTCTCGGGATCGTCCACTCTTACTCCTTTCAAATCCAGCATTTCGGCATATCTCGCGAAAGGGAAATTGGGGATGTTCTGTGATACTTCAAATTTTGGGTCGCCGACCATCACCCTCTGCTCCCAGGTAACCTGGTTGAGATCCTGATTATTTAAAACCAGGATGATAAGCCGCGGATCGCTCCATTGCTCCCAGTATTTAGAGATGGTAATCAAACCGTTATTGCCCAGCATCTGCATGGCTCCGTCGCCGACCAAAGCGATGACGGGACGTTCGGGATACGCAAATTTTGCCGCGATGGCATAAGGCACACCGGGACACATGGTAGCCAGATTTCCTGACAAGGAGGCCATCATTCCTTCCTTCACTTTAAGGTCCCGGGCAAACCAGTTGGCTGAGGAGCCCGAATCGGAAGTTAAAATACAGTTGGCTGGCAATTTAGGCGAAAGCTCCCAGAATACCCGTTGCGGATTGACCGGCTCGGCGCTGTTCATGGCCCGCGCTTCAAGCACTTTCCACCAGTCTCTGATTTCATCTTCAATATTTTCTCGCCAGCTGCGGTCTTCTTTTTGATTTAAATGAGGAATCAACACTTCCAGCGTTTTGCGGCTGTCGCCTTGAAGATTTACTTCCATCGGGTAGCGAATGCTCAGCATTTTTCCGTCAATATCAATTTGTACGCCCCGGGCCTGGCCTTCTTCGGGCAAAAATTCGGAATAAGGGAAGCTCGTGCCAATCATTAAAAGCGTATCACAATTGGTCATCATCTCCCAGCTCGGTTTTGTACCTAAAAGGCCGATAGAGCCGGTTACATAGGGGAGATCATCATCTAAAACCGCTTTTCCCAAAAGGGCTTTGGCTACCCCGGCTCCCAATAATTCGGCTACTTCTTTTACTTCATCCGCGGCATTAGCAGCTCCGGCCCCTACCAGAATGGCTACTTTTTCACCCTCGTTAAGCACTTGGGCGGCTCGCTGTATTTCGTCAGTTGAGGGAATAATATCGGCCGAAGAATGGCCGATACCGCTGTGGATGGTTCCATGTACTCGTCCGGGTTCGGCGGCATCCAGTTCCTGAACGTCGTTAGGTACGATGATACAGGTTACGGTGCGATAATTTTTGGCGATACGGATAGCACGGTCGGTGAGATGACGCATTTGAACCGGATCGGATACCATGTGGACATATTCGTGGGCTACATCTTTAAATAAGGAAATCAAATCTACTTCTTGCTGATACGCACCTCCCAGGGCAGAACGGGCCTGTTGTCCCACGATGGCCACTATGGGTTGATGATCCATTTTGGCATCGTAAAGCCCGTTTAAAAGATGAATAGCGCCGGGGCCTGAGGTGGCCAGGCACACGCCGATCCTCCCGGTGGCCTTGGCGTAGCCGGCGGCCATGAAGGCCGCCGCCTCCTCGTGGTGGACCAGGACGAAACGCACCTTCTCCCGGTGGCGGCGCAGGCCCTCCATGATG
>DASSAY010000305.1:0-6982 GCA_035699185.1 Balneolaceae bacterium
GCGCCGAGCGCCGCTGCCATCCCACAAAAGGTGAACGTACGGATGAGGTCTCCGTGCAGGCGCAGTTTTTCACCCAGTTTACTTCCGTTACTGCCGATAAGCTGTACCAGCGGGGCTTCGGGACCCGCGCTACCGCCAAAAACGATACTGATTAGTGAAATGATAAACATGGCGGGATTCTGGTTATAGTCCATTCGTCCCTGTTTTACGTGGATATTATTAACCACCGCTGATATTTCTCCCGGTGATCGCATCCACCTTATACTCAATCCCACAAGAATGCCTCCGGTAAGGGTAAGAAGGAGCAAGACAATCGCATCACCCCAGCCAATTGTGAAAAAAGATTCTAAGGCGGGCTGAATGACCTCCCATACCAAGTACAGGCCGCCGCTAAGAAGCCAGTAGTAAACAGTAGCGATAAGTCCCCCCATAACCCCGATAATTAAAGCCCACAGCAGGGACTGTCCATAGGGCATTAACCGGTTTTTGTGAGAGCGGCTTGGGGCTTCCAGAAAGGAAGGAAGTGGCATCATTGTTAACAGAGTGAATTTCTGGTATTGTGAAAAATCACAAAAAATAAGAATAAATAAATTGAAACTCAGGTGTTAAGTGGTATTTTTTTTGGGTTGTGGATGAATAGTAGTCCTAAACGTTGCCGTCCTGCCTAAGGTAAAAGGACAGCCTATATTTAAGCTAATCACTTTTATTCTTATTACTACGCATTGTGCGGTTATACTTAAAGCAACCTGTAAGCGTCCGAAGGACCTGACAGCGTTGTTTTCTGGGACGCTGACAGGAGCCAGAAAACTGGCACGCTGTCAGGTCAATGTTATGCTTTCAACCGCACAACACGTTATTACTTTTTTAGGCCGTAATTCTGAGGTTGTTCACTCTACACCGCGTTCGTAATTAATTTGAGCATAGTTTATTGCGGCTACGAGCGCTACGCCGCCAACAATATTTCCCAAAAGAGCCGGGATGAAAAATTTTAGGGTGAACGCGATGAATGTTATTTGATTGGCAAAAAGGCCGTAAAAACCTTCAATAGAACCCACAATAATATGCGCCAGGTCACCTATTCCAATCAAATAGGTGATCACTATGATCACCCAAAAGCGTGCTTGTTCGGCAAAAGGCAGAATCCAAATAATGAGGGCAATGAGCCAGCCGGCAAAAACGGCGCGAAAAAAAGTGATGCCAAAGCTGTTTTCGACGGTGCTTTGGGCAAAGGTGTTAAATTGGCTGTAAACAATGGGTTCGAAGATGAAAACGTGGCTAACAACAAAGCTGAAGATGAAAGCTCCGGCGATATTAGCCAGAAAAACGATAAGCCATAATCGAGTGATTTTTTTCCAGATATCAGCGGTTGTTTCATCGAAGAGCTGAAGCACGGGCGTGAGCGTATCTTCAGTAAAAAGCTGCTGGCGGCCTAAAATAACAATCAAAAAACCGATACTATATCCGAATTTTGAGACCAGGGGCGTCCACGGTGCATCCGGCAGATGGCTCGCGATCAGGGCTTCGGCGATCATTGAAAATCCCATGGATAAACCCGCGGCCAGGCCCGACCAGGCAAGTGATGATGGCGGGCGCTCCAGCTCTTGTTTTCCCTCGCGACGAATCGCTTCAAATATCACCAGTGCCTTGGGTGATGTTCGTTCCTCGGCCTCGTGTGATGCTTCCTCTTGTTGACGCATAGCTTTTAATGAATGAATTTCTCTTAACAAAATGTCTTTAGCCGAATATCATTCCATAGTCTCAATGGCTGTATAAGTGTAATAAGTGATCTTTAATAGCTTTAGTATGACCAGAAGGTTCCCCCTTGATGCCAAACGCGCGTCTGCCGTCTCACATTTCACGTTTTAAGACCTAATCTCATAACTCGAGGTAATTTTGGACGTTTTTTCCAGCGCTTTGGAGACCGAGCAGTATTTATTGAGTGATAAATCTATGGCTCGCTCTACTTTCTTTTTGTCAAGGTTGCCGGTAAAAATAAAGTTGAGATGAATAGCGGTGAATTCAGAGAAGGTACCGCGGCTTTGTTTGTCGCCTTCAATTTCTACATTCAGTCCTTTTAGATCCTGCCTTTGTTTTTCAAGAATGCCGATAATGTCAATAGCGCTGCATCCGCCGATTCCCGCCAATAAAAGCTGCATGGGGCTAAAACCGCCTTCGAGTCCGCCGATACTTGCCGAACCGTCCATCCGGATTTTACCTCCCGTCTCATTTTGGGCTTCCATGTGGGTGTCTTGTAACTGACTGACTGTAATTTTCATAGAAAATGTTTTCTTTATAATCTTAAAATTGGGTATCAAAAACGCGCTGAACGGTTAAGCTTAAAACCACGCTTGACAGCGTTGGGTTACAGAGATGCTGACAGGAACCGGGAAACCACCGGCACGCTGTCAGGTCAATATATTTCAACCGTTCAAATGCGTTATCGAAAGTAAGGAAAGGTAATTTAATTATCAGCAGTAATCCGCGCTTAAAGTTGAAAAGGAATCTGTTTTTTGTATTTTATAAGAAAGAGAAACCTTTTTTGTGTAGCTGTCATCCCGAACGGATGTGAGGGACCTCAAACGTTGATGTAGCTATTTCTTAATTCGAGCATCTACCTACCTTTATTACATTTGAGATCCCTCTTCTCCCGACTGCTGTCGGGATGGGATGACTTCTGGAGTAGAATTTTCAAACATTAATTCATTCATAAAAAGGATTATGAAAAAGCTATCCGTCTTAATCTTCTCGTTATTTTTAGTCAGTTGCTCCTCTTTATTTCAGAATGATGAACAAGAGGGCCCGAACTCCCTTCCGCGCGATCTTACTGCATCCGAAATGCAGATTGTTGAATCAGCCGGTTCTTTCAGTTATGAATTATTTCACCAAACCGTACAAGCCGATTCGGCCTCAAACATTTTTATTTCACCCTTAAGTGTTTCTATGGCTTTGGGAATGACCCTGAACGGTTCATCCGGCGAAACCCGGCAAGCGATGAAAGAAACGCTGCATTTGCAAGACATGGATATGGCAAGCATTAACGAATCGTACTCAGGACTGATAAAATTATTGACATCCGCCGATCCCAAAGTGAAAATGAAGCTGGCTAATTCGGTATGGATAAGGCAGGGATTTGAGGTTAAAGAACGGTTTAAAGAAGTGGTAAAGAAATATTTTAAAGCACGGGTTGAATCGCTTGATTTTTCTGATCCATCTGCTGTCGATAAAATTAACGAATGGGTGAGCAACAATACCGAAGAGTTGATTGATTCAATCATTGAGGGAGAAATTCCGGCCAGAACAATGATGTACCTGATCAATGCTATCTACTTTAAAGGAGACTGGCAGTATCAATTTGACCCTTCGGACACGGCTGACAAAAAATTCAACCTGCAAAACGGCAGGAGCGTGAGTGTAGAAATGATGTCGCAGAAAAATGAGTTGGCAGCCTACGTTTCGAATGAAGTAAAATTGCTGGATTTACCCTACGGCGACAGCCTGTTTACCATGACCCTGATGATGCCAGCCAACGAAGAAACACCCATTAATGAATTCATTCAAAATGAGTTAACGGCAAGTAATGTACGGCACTGGCTTTCGGAAATGTCGGTAGCACCTACAAATATCGCCTTGCCCAAGTTTGAGATGAAGTATAAAATTATCATGAATGATGTTCTGCAAAATATGGGGATGGGGATCGCATTTTCAAGAAATGCAGATTTCTCCAATATGGCTCCCGGTTTGTTTATCAGCGTGGTGAAGCATAAATCATTCATAACGGTGGATGAAGAAGGGACCGAAGCAGCCGCGGTTACTTCGGTTAGAATGACTCTAACCTCCGCGGGACCAAAAATTCGCACTATTAGATTCAACCGGCCGTTCGTTTTCCTCATTCGGGAACGAACCAGCGGAACTATTCTATTTATGGGAAAGATGAAAAATCCCGCATTGTAGAATTGTTTGCATTCATCAAATAGAAATAGCCGCTACCAATAGAATCAAAAGCAGTGTAAAAAAGATAAGTTGTACCCAGGAATTGGCTAAGAGTTTCTTGTGCATGTTTTGCTGCGGTAATAGTAGAAGGTAGAATTTAAATTTTGCTACTTTAACCGGCTTTCTTATTAAAAGTTCCGATTGAGGGAAGGTTTTTGAGAAAAAAAGGGTTCTTTTCTTTAAAAGAAGACAGTTGCGTTCCTGAGGGATTATCTATATAATAATTGTTATCCAAGAGAAAAATCAAGAGTACATGAAACGAGTTATATTTCTATTAACTGTTTTATCAAGCCTTATAATCATTTCGTGCAATGATAAAGGCCTTGGCCCCGATCCTGATAATAAAGGCGGGGGAGAAGAGGACACGAGCTATAAGATAACCATAACTGTTTCGCCTTCCCAAGCGGGTACTGTTTCCCCATCTGCCGACACCACCTATGCTGAGGGCGATTCTGTTTCATTTCAGGCAAATCCTGCCGAAGGCTACGAATTTGTGAAATGGACGGGTGATGTTTCATCCACCGAAAACCCTTTGAACATTACCGTAGACCAGGATTATGAGCTGATCGCTAACTTCTCGAAAAAAAAGTATGAATTGTCCGTTCAGGTAGCGGGAGAGGGAACGGTTATAGAAGAAATTATTCAGGGAAAATCCAAAGAATATGAACATGGAACCGTCGTAGAATTAACCGCCGAGGCCGATGCCGGCTGGGAATTCGTGGAGTGGCAGGGTGATGTTTCCTCAACCCAAAATCCGGTACAGGTCACTGTTGATGAACCCAAAGAAGTTGACGCCGTATTCAGATCGCTAACTTATGGATTAACGCTTATTATCAGGGGTGATGGAAACGTTATCAGAAATCCCGATAAGGACAACTATGCATTTAATGAAACGGTAGAATTAACCGCAGTTCCCGACGAAGGCTGGGAATTTATTGAATGGCTGGGAGCTGTTAATTCAACCGCCAATTCGATAGAGATTACGATTGATGGCACTAAAGAAGTAACAGCCGTTTTTGACGAGCAAAGTTTTGACTTAAATCTTGATACTATCGGCAATGGAACGATTACAAAAAGTCCGAACCGAAGCGAGTATGAATTTGGGACCGAGGTAGAATTAACCGCCAATCCCGCCGAAGGCTGGGAATTTGTGGAGTGGCGGGGTGATGTTAATTCAGGCCAAAACCCGGTAGAAATTACGATAGACGGGACTAAAGACGTAACAGCGGTATTTGTTGAAGAGCAAAGGTTCAGTTTAACGGTTGATACCGAAGGCCAGGGCAGCGTTGAAAAGGATCCGGATCAAGAAACTTATGAACCGGGAACCGAAGTAACATTAACCGCAACTGCCGCTGAAGGATGGGAGTTTGTGGAATGGACGGGCTCTGTTTCATCAACCGCCAATTCGATAGAAATTACGATGGATGGCCCCAAAGAGGTAACAGCGGTATTTGCCGAAGAACAAATGTTTAGTTTAACGGTTGATACGGAAGGCCAGGGCAGCGTTGAAAAGGATCCTGATCGAGAAACTTATGAACCGGGAGCCGAAGTAGAATTAACCGCGACTCCCGATGAAGGCTGGGAATTTGCGGGGTGGACGGGTGATGTTTCATCAACGACCAATCCGTTAGAAGTTACGATGGATGAATCCAAAAGCATAACGGCAGTCTTTACGCAGCAAAGTTTCAGTTTAACGGTTAATACCGATGGCAGCGGAACGGTTACAAAAAATCCCAACGCGCCCGAGTACCCGGCAGGAACAACGGTAGACTTGATGGCTACTCCGGCCGAAGGCTGGGAATTTGTAGAATGGACGGGTGATGTTGAAGGAACTGCAAACCCGGTGCAAGTTACAATGGATGAACCCAAACAAGTTACGGCGGTATTCACGCGGCAAAGTTTTAGTTTAACGGT
Organism: Balneolaceae bacterium; assembly: GCA_035699185.1. GTDB lineage: Bacteria > Bacteroidota > Rhodothermia > Balneolales > Balneolaceae > Fodinibius. The sequence continues at coordinate 5,905 of DASSAY010000305.1, forward strand.
TGATACGGAAGGCGAGGGCATGGTTACAAAAAATCCCAACGAGCCCGAATATTCGGCAGGAACGTCTGTAGCATTAACCGCCACGGCCTCACCCAACTGGCAATTTGCGGAATGGACGGGTGATGCTGAAGGAACTGATAACGTGGTGCAAATTATCATGGATGCACCTAAAGAGGTTACCGCTGTTTTTGTTGAAACTTTTTCAATAACGACAACCCCTCAAGGTAATGGAACGATTACTCTTGATCCCCAGCAAGAGCGCTATGTGGATGGATCTGAAGTTGTCGCTTCTGCTATACCGGATTCGGGATGGATATTCGTCCGCTGGGAAGGCGATCTTTCGGGTGTTGCCACCCCTCAAAGCCTGATTGTTGACAGCGATAAATCCATTACCGCTGTTTTTGAAGAAGATGAGATGTGATGGTTAGTTTTGGGTATTTGGGCCCTGGATGAGTTAAAGTCCCCCTTGGAGAAGGGGGATTTAGGGGGATTGATTCAAAGGCATTTAATTGAACTGATTTTTTCAAGTATATTTTATGGCTTTGATCTTTTTGCCATAGTCTCAGAAGATGGATCTCAAATGTAGCAAAGGCGGATATTGAGATTAAGATATAAACTCAAAAAAACTTCCATCAACTGATTGAACTATTTCATTTAAAGGCCTATCCTTAGCAACCCCGATAATCAATCAGTATTTAACCGAAGTAACCCAATTTATGATTACAACAGCGCAATTCACCTACATCCCTTTAAAAGCCGCCGATCCCCGCGAAAGCATTGATTTTCTTCTTGAGCTCGTAGCCCAGCACGAAGTAGACGTGGATGTAAATTACCTCTCAACCAGTATCCGCGGTGAAACCGATGTGGTTTTTGAATTGATGCGCGAATTATATGATACGATGGTCATCGAACGCCAGGAATTCCGCTTTCATGTTGAATTGCTAAGCCCTCACGCGGAGTGATTTTTATTGCAGTTGGCTTTAGCCAACTGATTTAAGAACAACAATATAGGGGCTTAAGCCCCGTTCTATGGATTCTTTTTTATCAGTCAGCTAAAGCTGACTGCAATAGATAAATA
>DASSAY010000306.1:0-2434 GCA_035699185.1 Balneolaceae bacterium
GCATATCACTTTAGGCAGAGTGAAGGAGGTCTCCCAAAATAAAGTGATGAAGTTCATCAATCAGCATCAATTAGAAATACCAGATGTGCCGGTAGATGAATTCGTGCTCTACGAAAGCAAGCTGCACCCCAAAGGAGCCGAGCACATCAGGTTGAAGGTTTTTCGGCTTGAATAGAAGTAATACGTTGAGCGATTGAGAAAGTACCCAAAGCCCATTTTGTTGTCATTTCGAAGACTGTAGAGCGGAGGTTTTCCGCTCGGAACGGAGAAATCTCATCCACTCGGATTCAGCAGCTTGCTTATAGCGGATGAGATTTCTCGACTTCATCCCGATAAAACCATCGGGATTTCGCTCGAAATGACAAATAATAACTATTTGATTCTTTCTTTTTTATCAAATTATCCTCCATCAGTAGCATTTCCAAAGAGATACATATCGCCGGTAGGTTGCGGAACGCCGCCTTTGGGTTCTAAGGTAACGGCAAAAGCATTCGCGGCCTGTTCGGTAACATCAGCCATTTCTTCTACCTTGAAAAAGCTGTCTCCGGGCTCATTAACGGCAAAAATTCCCGCGCTCACCGGCTTATTATTTACGATGATCCAAAGCTGATAGCTTTTGTCATCGGGTATGGGCGGCAAATTAGAAACCTGGAGCAGCGCTTGCTGCTTTTCAGAGTCCCAGATAATTTTTCCATAGCCATTTGGATTTACATCCAGGCCACTCATCATAATTAAATCTACTTCGCGTGCTTCTAAGATGGATAGCAACTCTTCTTTTTGGTCAAGATCGTTTTTCAGTTCAACAATTTGCGTTTGTTGTTCATCAATAACCTGTTCTTGGCGGCTGATTTCTGAACTTAAGTTAAAAGAGTAAAAGATGAGGCTTAAGCTGATAATTAAAAGAGCAAAAGCAGCAGCCGCAGAAAAAGCTGGCCAGTTAAAACGGGTATCATCAGAACTTGCAGCAGATTCTTCACCTGATTGTGAACGAATGTCAGCCATCAGCCGCTCTTTCAGGGCATCAGATGGTTCAGCCTCTTCCGCGGCAAAAGCCAACTGGTTAGCCGCCGACCGTATTTCCTGAAACAGCAGTCGTTCTTCTTCAGATGCTTCAACCAACATTTGTTCAAATTCCTTGCGCTCGTCTTCATTCAGGGCATGGAGAACATAACCTGCACAAAGTTCTTCAAACTTTTCAGTATGTGATTTCTCGTTATTCATTAGAAATATATGCTGCTAAAATACTTTTCAATTTTATCATTCCCTGCCGGGTGCGTGTTTTTACCGTTCCCAGGGGAATATCCAGCTGTTCTGCTATTTCTGACTGTGTTAACCCCCTGAAATAGGCGATTTTAATAACCTCTTTCTGGCTTTCGGGAATTTCATTGAGCGCTTTTTTTACCAGCTCGGCGCGATCAGAAAATATCGTCGTTTCCAACGGATCAGCTTTGTCTCCTTTAAGGGTAAACAGTGGTTCATGAATGCTGATCGATGCTTTTTGCTGCGTTTTATAAGCCTTCGATCGTAAGTGGTCGATAGCTTTATTGCGAGCCAGCGTTACAATCCAGCTATACACGTTGCCGCGGTTTTCATCAAAAGAATCCGCTTTATTCCAGATGTTTACAAAAACTTCCTGAAGCACATCTTCGGCTTCCTCCCGCTTTTTCACGATAGAAAAAATCATCCCGAAGAGCAGCCGCTTATAGAGTTCGTAAAGCTCTTCGAGCGCGCTTTCATCGCGAGACTTTATTTGCCTCATCAACTCAATTTCTTCACCGGAATTTTGGCGTATCATTTTTCGAATGGCTGCAAACAGAGCAAATATTAGCACGAATTCTAATTTTCTATTATGAAGAAAGCGGTCGGAGGTTCTAAAAGGGTGAATTCTATTAACTTAGACGAAAATAGTAAGAACTTTTAAAGTATCAATTTTAGCGGCTATTGTAAATTCATGCAATCAAAAGATCAGGTAAAGTTGGATGAGGTACTTTTGCGAAAAGTGTTTTTAGCCGTTTTAGGAATACAAAGGGCTGAGGTTTGAATAGTTAAAAGATGTGGATCGGTAAGTTCTTTCGATACTTCAAAAATTTCTCAAGTTCCCCTTAATTTTTTGGTAAAGGAATGGTATCATTCCTCTCACATTAGATATGAAGTTAAGTACCCCGAATGAACTTTTCGCATCTCCACTGCCACACACAATTCAGTATGCTCGACGGTGCCGCCAGCATCAGTCAGCTTATAAAAAAGTCGAAAAAACACGGAATGCCGGGGATTGCCATCACCGATCACGGCAATATGTTCGGGGTGCCGCAGTTTGTAAATGAAGCCAAAAAGCAGGGCATAAAGCCGGTCATCGGCTGTGAGTTTTACATCACCCCAAGCGGCATGGATGACAAAAAAGACCGCACTCGCTATCACCAAGTGTTGCTGGCAA
>DASSAY010000307.1:0-9088 GCA_035699185.1 Balneolaceae bacterium
AATATCGTGCTTTGAACAACGCTCAGCTAACTTCTTAAACAGGGCTTTAACAGTATGCCCCATTTTTGAACCCAGCGAATGGGAAAAAAGCTTTTCTTCAATTTTTATGATGTCTGATTTTTTCAAAACATTCAAACTTAAGACTAATAGTTGATAGGGTCAACAAATATGAAAAATAATTTTCTTATTAAAAATAGTTTGGACATCACTTAAAATAGGAACGGTTATAAAAACACATGCCTTAGGTTCTAATGCTAAGCCCCTACTTGAGTTTGATTGATAATGCAAGTAGGAAAGAGCTTAGAGAAATGATTTTTATTTAACCCTATTGGAAGCTGTTGCTATATTTTTATTTTATAAACGCGTGGAGCGGTTGAAATAAAATATTGACCTGACAGCGTATCAGTGTTCTTCTGATTCCTGTCAGCGTCTTCACACCCAACGCTGTTCCCGACCTTTCGGGACGGACGCTTACAGGTTGGTTTACATTCTAACCGCTCAACGCGTTTTATCAGTGATTTAGTAATCATAATAAAACGCAATTTAAAGGAGTTTATAAATAAAGCACTGGCTAATAAGAGGTTACTATGATGAAAAGAAATTTTTTCACCTTTTTGCTTATTCTTGCGATAGCTGCTTGCCTGCCTGCTCCAAGTTTGGCACAACAAACCGAGCGTATTATTTTGGCAGGATATAAACTCGAACCGGCCGTGCCAACGGCGGCATCAGGACTTGCAGTAGTCGAGCTCAAAAATGATTCTCTTCAAATAAGCGGTGATTTTTCTGAACTCAGCGCCCCTTTTTATGGGGCCTATATTATGTTTGGTGAAAAAGGAGAAGCTGGAAATCAGTTATTTACACTCAACGTAAATTTAAGCGAAAATAGAAGAAGCGGAGTTTTAAAGGCTGATGAAAATACTTTTGTGCTAAGCCTGCTGGAGAAAAAGCTGCTTCAGGCAGGAAAATTTTATATTCTTATCTCATCTTTTGATCATCAACACGGAGAGATAGGCGGACGAATTTCGTGGTAAATTCAAGATTATTATGCTTTTCTGCGCTCAATATCTTTACTGAAAGATTTGAGTTTAAATATAGAATCATGAATTACCCGCGCCTGCTTCGAACTCTCCTCAGCCTTTTTAAAAAATAGATCAGCAACATCTGATTTTCCCTCATCCCCAAAATGCCCTCCTATATTTTTGAGAAGCATTGTTGTTTCTTCCATTGATCGCATAGCCTGCCATAGATTGGTTTCGTTATTTTCTGTGATACCATCTAACAAAGCACTCACTGTAAATGAATGCCCCGTATGACACCTGTAACGTGGCACAGTATTTCCCCCTTTTAACAAGGTCAGTGCTCCATGGCAATCGGGACAGGTAAATTCAGTAAGCTCACCCATTTCCATAATCCCCAACTCAAATGCATCATCCTGCTCAGCAATAGTAATCTCCATTTCTAACATTTTTTTCTCTTTCTCGGAAAGCTTAGGCCTTTCAATAGGCGGTTTTTCAATTAATTGATTCAGTAAAGGCCCCATTTCGGAAACCTTTACAGAATAATCTACTTCTACATATTCGATTACGTTATCCGGCATATCGGGAAATGAAGCTTCGTTTGGATCCTGAATAATAGCTATGCCACCCAGCCGTTTTACTGTCCATAGGCCGGATGTTCCATCGTTTAACGCCCCCGATAAAACGATGCCGATAACACGCGGGCCATAAGAATATGCTGCAGAACGAAAAAGAGCATCTATGGAGGGCCGTTGCCGGTTTTCTTTAGGCCCCCTTTTTACTAATACTTTATCATCTTCAATAAGCAAGTGATGATCCGGCGGAGCAACATATATTTTTCTATCCTTTATTTGTTCCCCATCCTTTGGATGTGTTGCTTTTAAGGGCCCTTCTTTTGTTAAAATTTCGGGAAGCTCACTGGTTGCATAGGGCGGAATATGTAATACAATAAAGAAAGTGGCCGCAAAATTTTGCGGTAATGATTGCATCAAGCCTTTTAAAGCCGTTATGCCCCCTGCTGAGGCTCCCACAACAATTATATTTCGTTTTTCCATTTTCTCATTTTACGCTAATAATTTTGATCAGACCATTTTCAAGATTTGATATTAGGCAGAACATGAAAGGCGGGGCCTTCAATCACAGTTCCGTCGGTCTCAAACCGGCTGCCATGGCAGGGACAATCCCACGATTTTTCAGCGCTGTTCCAGCTTACCGTACATTTTAAATGGGTACAGGTAGCCGACCGTATTTGCAGGTGCCCCTCATCATTGCGATAGACCGCTAATTTCTGTCCGTCTTGTTCAACAACTTTACCCTCACCCTTTGGCAAATCCACCACATCAATTTCATCCTCTTTTACAGTAAATTCTTTTACATACTGCTTAGCTACATCGAGATTCTCTTTTAGAAAATTTGATGCCGATTTCGCCGGCTGTTTTCGTGTAGCTTTATACAAATCAGTCCATGGATTTTCTTTTCCGGTGATGAGATCGCCAAGAATCATTCCGGCCAGGGTACCATAAACCAGTCCGTCGGTTGAATAACCGGTAGCTACATATTCGCGATCATGCCTGAAAGTGGAACCGATGTACGGCAGCAAATCCGCAGGACGATAATGCTGGCCGCCCCATCGAAAAACCACCTCCTGAATATCAAAATATTTTCGGGCGAAGGATTCCAACTTCTCGATGCTCTGCTCATTATGCTCATCATGCCCCACTTTATGCGGCTCGCCAACGGCAATCAAATAATGCTCGCCATTTCGGCTGTAATTACGGGTTGATATTTTTTGTCCGCCGTCAAAATAACCCCAGAAAATGCCATCGGGATGAACCTTTTTTTCAGTACGGCAGGCAATTCCATATTCCCGATAAGGCCCCAGCAGCGTTTGCACCACTTTCACTCCTTTTGGTGTATGTGTAGCGTGAATCACATGCTCAGCCGTTACCATTCCGCCGGCTGTTCTTATTTTAAAATAATCGTCCTCTTCTTTAACGGATGATGCATGGGTTTGTTCATAAATTTGACACTGCTCACCCTCTACCTTTTTGGCCAATTCCTGAACACATCGCATCGGGTTGATTTGCGCCTGCTCATCCAGCTTTACTGCTCGTACAGCCGGCACCGGCATTTCGGTTTCCTGAATAATATGCATCGGCAGACCAGCTTTTCTGCCGGTTTCATATTCATCATCAATCTTGCTTTTGCTTTCTTTGCCGTGGCTGTATAAATGCCAGGGAACCTGCCGGAAATCGCAATCCAGGTTATATTCCCTCACCCACATGGCTATTTGCTTTAATGCTTGTGAGCGCGATTCGGCCACCATCTTTATGGTTTCATTATCATACTTTGATTTCAATGATGAAAGAATTTTATCAATGGTATAATACAGGTTACCGGTGCTGTGGCCACTGGTTCCGCCTCCCACTTTTCGGCTTTCAAGAACGGCTACTTTCTTTCCCTGACGGGCCAGCGAATGAGCCGCAGAAATACCCGTGATACCACCGCCGATGATGGCAACATCCGTCAACAGGTTTTCTTCAAGGCGTGGAAATTCATGAATGTCTGCGTAATGACTCCAAATTGATTGCATTTTTAAATCACCTATTATTTTTTACTCTCTTACTGAACAAACTCTTGTTGCTTTCAACACAAAGGGCGGATTTTCAATTCCTTTTAATATTCCTGGTTTAACCCGTTAAACTGCTCTTATAAGCCTTGAACGAATGGGATTATAAGCCCCAGAGGTATAAGATTATAAGCCTAAGAGATATGAGATTATAAGCCCAAGCCGTCTATGCTTATAAGGGTAAGACGATTTTAGTTATAAGGGCGGCTTAAAAATGGGTAAAAGGATAGGAATATAGATTTAAGCCGATATTGAGTTAATCACCCTTCGATCGATGGATAAATCATGATATTTGTTCTGAAGCTTTTGCTATCACAACTGCTTCGTGTACATGCGATACACTTTCTCGATGTGGGCACCGAGTTTTTCTGCCACGCGAATCATTCCTTTATTCGATTCAAGTACCCAGCTAAGTTCTGATGAATTGTAGCCGACTTCCCTCCCGTTAATGATGGCTTCTTTGTGTAGCAACGCGTCGATACCTTTGCCCTGGTACTCAGGCAAAACGCCCATCAGTGCTGTTCGTATTTGATTAATTTTTCTTTTATTCCAGAGTAGTTTAAAAATACCAGTGGGGAATAACGTTCCGTCCATGTGCTTGAGAACCTGGTTTAGGTCGGGCAGGGCGATAGAAAAGGCTACGGGTTCATTATTCACCTCCACGATATGGGCCACTTTAGGATCTAAAATGAGCTTTAGATCACTGGCAAGAGATGCTAATTCTTTTTTTGTCATGGGGATAAATCCCCAGTTGTGCGACCATGCTTCATTAAAAATGTGACGCACAATCTGAATCTCCTGATCAATATTTTTTAGATTCACTTCACGCACTTTAAGGCGGGGCAGGCGGCGGCGCACAATCTCTTCGGCCCGGTACATCCGGTCGAAAGCCACTTTTCCCTGTGTCACCCGAAAGGCATATAAATCCATTTCTTTTTCGAAACCGGCATTTTTTATGAGCTCATCATAATAAGGTTTATGATAAGGCATCATGATGCTCGGGTCGTGCTCAAAGCCATCAACCAGAATGCCTATTTCATCCATCATGCTGGGATTTGATGGCCCCAGCACTTTGGTAAGTCCCCGTTCTTTGAGCCAGTCGCTCGCCACTTTCAGCAAAAGGCTTGCGGCCGATTTATTATTTATGCATTCAAAAAAGCCAAAAAAGCCGGTTTTAGTACCATGATGTTCATTATACCGGCGGTCTTCGATGGCAGCAATACGTCCACAGATTTCGCCATCCTGCTCGGCCAGGAAAAGAGCTATTTCTCCGTTTTCATAGAAGGGATTTTTCTTGGTATCGATAAGCTTTTTCTGCTCCATTTTGAGCGGAGGAATCCAGTGCTCATCATTCGCATAATGCTTATAAGGGAATTCCAGAAACTGCTTGCGTTCCTGGTTGGTAGTGACAAGGGTTACACCGTGTGTTCGGGGAGTATTTTTCACAATTAAGCCGTTTCTAATAATGACTGGCCGTTCTGGTCGATAATGCCTTGCTCAATACCTACTTTACGAAAACCTTCTAAAATGCGATCCAGATGCTCATCGGTGTGCGTAGCCATATAGCTGGTTCGAACAAGCGATTGGCCTTTAGGCACTCCGGGTGGCACAACGGCATTTACATAAACGCCGGCTTCGAACAGGCCTTTCCAGAACTGAAAACATTCTGTCATTTCACCAATCACAACCGGAATAATAGGTGTTTGGCTGCTCCAAACATTAAAACCCATATCGCGGAGTGATGTTCTCATGTAGTCCGATATTTCCTTGAGCCGCTCCAGCCGCCAGGTTTCTTCTTGCAATATTTCGAGTGCCTTGAGCACCGTCGCCACATTTGCGGGAGGCATGGAAGCACTAAAAATATGAGCAGGTGAATGGTGACGAATATATTCAATCACTTCTCTATCACCCACCAAAAATCCACCGAGTGAAGCGAACGACTTTGAAAAGGTACCGCTGATCAGGTCCACTTCATCCATCAGACCAAAAGTAGAAGCTGAACCACGTCCGCCATCACCAATTACCCCGATAGCGTGGGCATCATCCAGGTAAAGCCGCGCGCCGTACTTTTTCTTAAGACGAACCATATCGGGAATTTTAGCAATGGTTCCCGACATGGAGAAAACGCCATCGCTGATAATAATTTTTCCGGCTTCTTCATCAGCTCTTTCCAGCAGCTTTTCCAACTGCTCCATATTATCATGCTGAAAACGCTTGGTTGTAGCATTCGAAACCAGCGTTCCGGTTACGATACAGGCATGATTATCTTTGTCGGAGAAAATAATGTCGTTGCGGTCAGCAATGGTTTGGATGGCTCCTTCGTTGGTTTGATAACCGGTACTAAAAAGCACGCAGGAATCCTTGTGCATAAAATCAGCAAGCTTTTCTTCAAGCTCGAGATGCAAATCCAGAGTTCCATTTAAATAACGCGACCCCGTACATCCCGTGCCGTACACCTTAATAACATCCTGTGCCGCCTTTATTACACGCGGATCGTTCGTTAAGCCCAAATAATTATTCGAACCGGCCATAATTACTTCTCGGCCGTCAAAATGAACCGTCGTTCCATCCGTTGCCTGCAAGGGTTTAAAATAGGGGTACAGTCCCTGAGCCTTTACTTCATCAGCCTTGGTAAAATCATAAGCTTTACTAAAAATGTCTTTTGTTGTCACGTCAGATTTGGAATTCGCCATTCGTTCCTTTTTTCGGCTTTAGATATGTGCTTATCATCGTAAATATACCTCCATAATAAGCATCAATCAAATTATGATGTAAGATTAATGATATTTAAGCTTTTTCACTTCACCCGATTAATCACCACCTGTAAATAATCAATATATTGTTGGGCTACGTGGTTCCAGCTAAATTGTTGCCGCACATGAATACGGCTTTTTTCGGCAAAAAGGTTCAATTCTTTTTGAAGCGTCCAGTTCACCTTCTCCGCGAATTTCCCGGCATCCAGCGCCGGCACCCGGTAGCCGTTTTCATCCGGCGTAATTACATCTTTTATTCCTTCAAGATCTGCGGCTACCGCGGGCGTTTTTGCCATATTTGCTTCGAGCAGCACAATACCGAAGCCTTCCATATCACCTTCAACAGGAATATTGGGCATCACAAAAAGATCGGCCGCTGCATAAGTCTGCTTGAGCACTTCATCCGGCTGACGCCCAAGCAAAAAAATGCGGTTCTTGTAGGGTGATGCATCAACCGTTCGCTGAATATTTTCAAATTCCGGGCCATCGCCTACGGTTACATACACTGTTTTTTCATCCAGTTTGGGCATTACTTCACGAATGAACCACTCATGGCCCTTTCGTTTTACTTTTCGTCCCACAGTAAGCAGCATGAAATGATCATCCAAAGGAATTCTAAAATTTCGCTGCAAACGGTCGCGCGACTCCTGCTTGTCGGGGAATGAACTGAGCTTCTCTAAATCAAATCCATTAGGCAGCGCCACGCCTTTCCCGGCTTCCATTCCCCGCTTGACGCATTCTTCGCGCGTGGCCTGCGATACAGAAATCACCCCGTCCAGGCTTGCAAATATTTTAGGCACGAACCATTGGTAAATATCTACCGGCAAGGTTACATCCCGTCCGTGGTTGATGGTAACCATCGGCACCGAAACTTTATCTTTTATAAAATATGCCAGGCTTGCTGTCACCATTGATGAAAACAGAACGACATCAACCTTATAATCCCGGATTTTATGAGGCAGTTCAAACAGGCTTTTAAACAGGAATGAAGCCGTTTTTACCGCGATTTTGCCTTCACCCGAAACATTAACCGTTTCATCGAAAACCGTAACATCATCTTTTCGCTTTAATTCATCAATAAGCTGCCGACTCACGCGCTGCATTCCGCCTACGTTTTCAAGAATGTTACCCTCGGGAGGGTGAGTATGTGAGACGTAGAGTATTTTCAAAGTTGATTGATTGTAACAAGAGTTTTCAGTTCAGTGGGCAGTAGGCAGTGGCAGGAGGCAGACTGCCACTGCCCACTGCTACTGCTTACTTCTAAAATATGCTGCGAAGGAGTTGTACTCCTGAGCGGGAGTGATCCGTAGGAATGCCTTCGGCACAACTCCCTTTAAGCTTTTCCATTAGAATTTCAAAGCCTTCAGCGGTTCGCCCAGTGCCTCCATATAATTTTTGAGCAGTTTATCATTTACGTTTTCCCAGGAATAGGCCAGTGCTTTTTGCCGGGCCGCTTTTCTCATTTCATCTAAAAGGGCTTCATCTTCAGCCACTTTCGATACACAATCTGCAAAAGCTCTGGTATTTCGGGGCGGAGCTAAATATCCATTCACTCCGGACTCTACCAGCGATTTGCTGCCGGGAGCATCAGCAACAACACATGGCAACCCGCTGGACATGGCTTCTAAGGTAACATTTCCAAAAGTCTCTGTTTCTGAGGGAAACAGGAAAATATCGCTGCTGCTGTAAGCCCTGCTCAGTTCATCACCTGTCACGAAATTGGTGAAATAAGCTTCGGGCAGCATGTGCTCCAGCTCTCTTTTTGCGGGACCATCGCCTACAATCATCGCCCGAATCTTTTCATTCTTTTGGCGAAGCCTTTTAATGGTATCCACGAAAGTCTGGAGGTTTTTCTCCCAGACCAGGCGCGAGACAAAAGATACTACTTTTTCATCATCTTTGAAGCCTATAGAACGGCGCCATTCCATATCACGGAAATCGGGGCTGAATTGCCTGGTGTTCACCCCGCGTGCCCAGATTCTAATGCCTTCTTCAATGCCTTCTTCATTAAGTTCGTTGGCCATTGAGGGCGACGGAACGTAAATATGCTTGCACTGGCTGTAAAACCATTCCAAATATTTCCATCCCAGCAGCTTCAGCATATCCAGTTTGTAATATTTTAGATAACTGGTAAAATGGGTATGATATGAGGCTACGATTTGAATATTGTTTGCCTGAGCCCAGCGCATGGCTCGAAACCCAAGCACATCAGGCGTGGCAATATGAATTAATGTGGGCTGAAACTCGCGAAGCCTGTTTTGCGCCGATTCGGGAAATCCAACCGTTATACGATATTCGGGCCGGCCGGGCATGGCAACAGAAGGAACGGGCACAAGTTCACCTTCGTGATCCAGGGCCGGTTCATCAATAGTGGGGCCAAAAACAATGACCGGAATATTTCTGTCTTCCAGATACTTTACCAGACGATTCAACGTGAGTGAAACACCGTCGCGAATATGATTATAATTTCCGGTAAAAATAGCTACTCGAAGCTCAGTCATAAATTTTCAAATGCATCATTGAGATTTGTATCTTTACTGCGATTTAAAACATCAACACGCTTAGTAAAATCACAGTTTTAATTTAGCGTGAACTCGACTAAATAATTTAAAATTGGCAAAAATAAATCCCTCCTTGAGGAGGGTGCCGAAATTTCGGGGTTTTCGGAATTTGGGCGGGAGGTGTTCATA
>DASSAY010000308.1:0-4663 GCA_035699185.1 Balneolaceae bacterium
CTTCAAGTTGTTGAAGTTCGGCACACAGCTCGATATCATGTGTTACCGTTTCTTCATCAATCATGATTTGCGCTCTATAAGTCTCATAACCAATGAAGGAGGCACGAAGCTCGTAAGTACCAAACTCTAAGCCTTCAATCGTATATTCGCCCTGGGCATTGGTAGCGGCACCCCGCTGAACCTCAGGAATGAAAATATTAACGCCGGGGAGAGGTTCTCCGGTGCTTGCGTCCGTTACTGTGCCTGTTAAAGTTCCTGTCTGCGCGGCGGCAAAGGGAATCAAAAACAAACACATATAAATGAGAGATAGTAGTTTTTTAGCCATAACTCTTGATTATTTAAAGTTAAAATTAGAAATGATTTTTCCAGAGAATGAAGATGTGTGCATATTCATATAGCTAACTCCCTGTTATTTATTAATTTACCTTATTATATATTATAGAATAATGTTAAAAAATTCTAACTATAGCGTTTTATTTCTGTTCTTAATATAAGCCTTCCTATAAATACTCTATCTCCTTTTATTACAAGCGTTTAAAAAATATTTCTTTAACTTTTTTATAACCTTTTTTTATAAGAAAATTCAAATTTATAGGAAATAAAATAAATTTATGTGCGTATGCAATTGAAAATATTAAACTTAGGTGTAATTTATATAGAAGCAACACTGGGAACTTTGCTTTTGGGGCAGCAGGATTTTTAGCCTTAAACTGAAAAGTTATGCTTCACGGTACTTCCGGTTTTGGTGGCGGTGCTTGCTATTGCTAACGAGAGCAATCTTTCGAGCTGTAAAGAAGTTACACCACCAAACTCCTCATCTTGCCCCATTCCAATTAGTTATTAAGGCTCTTTTAACTTCGGGAAGAAGTTCCTGAAGGTATTTACAATCTTACATTGATTCATATCGCGAAAAAGGATATGCTTTTCACCAAACCCGAACCCTCAAAATGATTCGCGCCCGCTTTGCCACTGTTTGCTGATATTGCTTTCTCAACCGCTGTCCGGCATCCGTTTACTTACGAACTGCCCAAAGAGCTTCAAACAGCCGCAAAAGTTGGAACGCGCGTTTGGGTTCCTCTCCAAAAGCACCAAGCCATCGGGTTTATTGTTAATATTCACGGCAATAAACCGGCTTTCAATACCCGGAAGATTCAGAAAATTCTGGACAATGAACCCGTACTCTCTACGGAGTTACTGAAGCTCACCGAATGGATACACCGCTTTTATTACTGTGGACGGGGAGAAGCCATCCAAGCCGCACTGCCGGCCGGACTGAATTTTTACACCGAAAAGTTTTTAAAGGTGAGTGAGGGAAGTCTTCCCCTTTTTTTAAATGATTTTCAAAAAGAGATTGTCGGGGAAATTCGGGGACAGCAGTCGTACTCTTTGAAAGAAGCCAGCAGGCGGTGGGATGATAAGATGATAAAAAAACTGGTCGGCCAAAAAGTGCTCCAAATTTGGGAAGAGCCGGTCGTTAAAATGGATCCCCAGACAGAAAATTTGTGGAGCTGGACCACCAAAATGGATCGGGATGAAGTTCTCGCCTTCATCCAAGAGCATAAAGAGGCCGGCAAAAACTACAAATGGATTCGAGCCCTGGAATTGCTGACCGAACTGGAGTTACCTGAACTTCAAAAAACACTCACCGAGCATAGTTTACTTGAAACCTACACGCTTCAACGGATTGAAAAAGAAGGATTAATTACGGTTGAAGAAGTCGAAGCATCCAATTTAAACCTCAGGCATGAGTACGATCCATCACAGCTGAAAACGTTGAATGATGAGCAGCAGTTGGCGTTTGAAGAGATTCAATCAGCCCTTACAAAGAATGCATTTGCCAGCTTTCTGCTGTTCGGTGTAACTGGCAGCGGCAAAACTGAAGTGTACATTCACGCCCTCAAAAAAGCCCTGGAACAAGGCAAAGGCGGACTCGTACTGGTGCCGGAAATCGGGTTAACGCCCCAAATTGTGAAGCGTTTTTATATGATTTTTGGGGATGATATCGCCGTTTTGCACAGCCGTCTGACCGACCGCGAGCGCTACGATGCCTGGAGGGCTCTGCAAAAAGGCGAAAAACGCATTGCCATCGGTGCCCGTTCGGCCGTGTTCGCGCCCGTTCAAGATTTAGGACTGGTGATTATTGATGAAGAACATGACGCCTCTTATAAACAGGAAGATCCTGCGCCGCGCTATCACGGACGTGATGTTGCTATCATGCGGGCGCATCTAAATAAAGCCGTAGTGGTGATGGGATCGGCAACGCCAAGTATGGTTTCTATTCACGGCGCCAAAAAGGGAAAGAGTACGCTGCTTTCCTTAACCAAGCGTCCCTTCGAAACCCAAATGCCCGAAGTAAAAATCCTTGATCTAAAGCAATATCGCTCAGCCATGCGCGGGCCTTTGGCTGTTCCACTTTTTGAGTCTATAAAAGAAGCACTGGAGCGCAATGAACAAGCCATTTTGCTCTACAACCGCCGGGGATTTTCATCCTATATGCAGTGTGATCATTGCGGGACGATCCCCGAATGTCCCCATTGTTCAGTGAGCCTCACCTTTCACAAATCGAAAAAACAGTTGCGGTGCCATTATTGCGGCTACTCCCGGCACCAATCAAGCCGCTGCAAAGAATGCGGACATGATGCCGTAACGACCGAGGGAAGCGGAACCCAGCAGCTCGAAGAACAGATCACCGCACTTTTTCCCGGCGTAAAAACGCTGCGAATGGATTATGATACCACTTCCGGAAAAGATGCTCATGCCAATATCTTAAAAGCATTCGGGCGCAAAGAAGCAGACATTTTGGTGGGCACGCAAATGGTGGGCAAAGGGCTTGATTTCCCCGATGTAACGGTAGTGGGTGTGATTGATGCCGATACCGAACTGGCTTTTCCATCATTCCGCTCCGGCGAACGCATGTACCAGCTGCTGAGCCAGGTGGCGGGTCGCTCCGGAAGGGCCGACAAGCCGGGAAAAGTGTATTTTCAAAGCCGTCAGCCCGATCACCCGGCTATAACTACGGCTCAGAAACATCATTTTAAAGCCTTTGCGCGTCAAGAGTTGGGCTTTCGAAAAATGCTTCATTACCCGCCCTATTCACGCATCATCCGCTTTGTTTTCAAGGGAAAAAAGGACTACCGCGTTCAGGCCGTGGCTCATGCTTTCACCGAATGTCTGGTTGAAGTGCTTGGTAATGCTGATCCCGTTCTGGGGCCTTCGCCCGCGGCCATCATCAAGATGCAGAATTATTTCCGGTGGGAGAGCTTTATTAAAATCAATCCCGCTAACGGCGCCCACGCCATCGAGCAGATGATTGATAAAACCTTTGCGCTTTACGATCAGCGAAAACCGGAGGGTGCCAGTTCGGTACGTATTAATGTGAATGTAGATGCGTTGGAATGATGGGAGGGAGCGAGAAGGCAAAAGTGAAAAGGCAGAAGGCCTCCCTATGCCAAGGCTTCGGAAGGCAAGCAGAGGTTCATGTCATTCCGAATCTCAATTTATTGAGTGAGGAATCTCAAATTGTGATGAAGGCTAATGATTTTCTCACAAGCTCTTCAAAGGGGAATTAAACTGAATTATTTGCAAAAATTCAGTCATTTTATAGCATTAATTTTTTCATAGACACATCTTTAATTAAGCGGTCCAATCCGCTGATGTTATCAGCGGAGCACTTGTCCCCCTTCGAAGGGGGCGCAGGGGGATGACCGCGGCACTCTATTACTCAAGTTTGAATGTTTCAACTTAACTTTTCATTCACAATCGTCGGTTTCCTGAGTGAAAATTTTACTGTAACTTATTGGAAATCAATAAATCGTTATTCTTTAAAATCATTTCTTATGCATCACTTACACCGCGAAAAATTATTTTCACTATTGGATGAAGACGAGCGCGCCATTGTTTATATGAAGGGCGCAGAGCTTATGTACCGCAACGATACAGATTACGAATTTCCTTTCCGGCAAGAGTCAAATTTTCTGTATTTAACCGGGGTGAATGAACCGGATTTCCACCTGATTCTGGATCTGAACGAGCAGGAATACCACCTTTTTGCACCCCGCCGCGATGCGCAATACGCGGTGTGGCACGGACGGGTGAAAACCAAAGAGCAGTACCAGGAAGAATATCAGCCCGACCACCTTCATTATGAAGGGCAGCTTCCGCAGGTTTTGGAAGACCTGAATCCCGAGAAAATTTACTGCGTGGATGAAATTCAGGCCGAGTTTATCGAAGAATTTGACCGCAAAACGCCTATCGATTTAGACGCGCTGCCCGAAGCCATCACCCACTGCCGGGTGTTTAAATCCGACTGGGAGCTCGACCAGATGCGTGAAGCGGCGCGGGTCAATGATATTGCGCATCGAGCGGTGCTGAAAGCGCTTGAGCCGGGAAAATACGAGTACGAAATGAAAGCGGTGTTCGATTATCACCAGATCAAAAACGGGCTGATGCAGGACGCTTATACCGGCATTTTCGGCAGCGGTGATAACAGCGCAATTTTGCATTATGTAGAGAATAATCAACAAATCAAAGACGGCGACCTGTTTTTGATCGACGCCGGTTTCGAATGCAAGGGCTATGCTTCGGACTTCACCCGAACGTACCCCGCTAACGGAAAATTTACCGACACCCAGGCGGAGGTGTATGAAGCCGTTCTGGAAGCGCA
>DASSAY010000309.1:0-5898 GCA_035699185.1 Balneolaceae bacterium
GGAAAACTCCTCTCTTTATCAATATTAATTAAATCTATGGATATAAAATGAGTCGATTTGATGAGATCAAAGGCGTTATTACCGGAATAGAAGACGATATGACAAAATTCTATGATAAAGGAAATAAAGCAGCCGGAACCCGTGCACGTAAAGGTTTACAGCAACTGCGAAAACTTTCGCAGGAAGTGCGTCTTGAAATTCAAGACATCAAAAACAAAGGATAATAACCTTTTTCCTTTATTTTAAAAGCCACTGCAAAGTGGCTTTTTTTATTTGATGCATTTGAAAAAATGCCATCGCGAGGGAGCGCTTTCCGCGACCGAAGCGATCTCCCTTACTCTAAACTAAGCTCAATCAAAGCCAGGAGATTACTTCGCATTCGCTCGTAATGACAGGCTCTAAAACCTCTCTTCATTTTTGTTAAAAATTCTCGACATTTTCCAAGCGAAAAGAGCCTTCAATATTATTGTTGATCGCTTCAGCCGCCGATGAACCTTGTGGATTGATAAGCCCTTGCCTGCCTTCATCTAAAAACCAGCTTGCCACATCCGTAGCGATCAAATATTGAAACAACCTGTTTGATTCTGCCATCAACGGCGTCCCCAGGTCAATGACCGGCGTAAAACTCTCCGTCGATTTAAAGACAAATATTGAATCCTGATAGGTTCCCTTTATAACTATTGAATAAAGGGTGTCTCCGTTAACAAAATCAGAATCGATACCATCTACCGACGGCGGAGCTTGCTCAATCGCAAATTTCAACCTTTGAAAGCTTCCCTCCCTCACTACGCCATCGGCTAAAATCTTTACACTATCCTGCCGGTACCGGTGTATAATAATTTTAGGATTTTGCTTAAGATAAAGCGTGTCACTATCACTCAAAAAAGCGCTTCGGCCGTGAATAAATTTTAAAACTGAAATCTGGAGTGAATCATCACCGGCCGTAATTACATCATTCACATTTTCAAGATTTAAAAAAACACTAACACGACTTCCGGTGTTGGAGTCATTATCGCTTGATGATAAACAGGCCGTTAGAGGAAATAAAAGGATGATCGATAGAAAAAGCTTAAAAGAATAGCCTTGAGTTTTATTGAACTTCATATTTTTACTTTTTCAACAGAATATTATTAGAAATGGGATGTTTTGAAATATACAAGCATTTTACATTAAAAATTCCCGTAAAAAGTCCTTAATTTACAACTATGAATTCTACTGTTGATGTGAAGCAAAAAATTGATCTTAAGGCACTGACCCGTCAAGAACTTCAGGAGTTTAGCGCCGAGCTTGGGCTGCAATCCTACCGAAGCGATCAACTCTTTCAATGGATGTATCAAAAGGGCGCGAGCAGTTTTGATGAAATGACTAACCTCTCGAAAGATTTACGCCAAAAACTTAAGGAGATGGCCCAAATTCCTGTTCTTGAAGAAGTGAGCCGGCAGGAATCGAAAGACGGCACCATCAAGTTTTTGTTTCAGTTGCAGAATGAAGATTACAAAGTCGAAGCCGTTCTCATCCCCGATTTTTATCCCGATGGAGCCGCGAATCGCCTCACGGTTTGCGTTTCATCACAGGTGGGTTGTGTTTTTGGATGCTCGTTCTGCGCTACCGGGGCGATGGGCTTTTTTCGAAGCCTCACCCACGGTGAGATTGTGGATCAGGTGCAGCATATCAACCAAATTACGGAAGAGAAATATGGCAAAGGCATCACCAATATTGTCTATATGGGCATGGGTGAACCGCTTCACAATTATAAAGCGGTAGTCAATTCAGCCTCGATTATTACGGATGAAATGAGCCTTGGGCTGTCACCGAAACGTATTACCGTTTCTACAGTGGGACTTACGAAACAAATCAAACAACTGGCCGATGAACGTCAGCCTTTCAACCTGGCTATCTCCCTTCATGCCGCTAATGATGAAAAGCGGGATGAAATCATGCCCATCAACAACTCCATGAATCTTGGAAAGCTAAAAGACGCAGTTCAGTACTACTACGATAAGCTTCATCGCCCCATCACTTATGAATATTTGCTGTTTGATGAGTTTAACGATTCACCCGAAGATGCCCGGCAACTCGCCGAAATTGTTCATTGGGCGCCCAGTAAAGTCAACATCATCATGTATAACAATGTAGCAGGCGTTGCGCTTAAAGGAGCACGTGAAGATCGTCTCGACAAATTTATGCAAGAGCTGATTTCACGCGACATCACCGCTACCGTCCGCCGCAGCCGGGGTGATGATATTGATGCAGGTTGCGGACAGCTGGCCATTAAAGAAGGCCAACCAAAGGGCAAGTCGATCCGGAAGGATTAAGAACCGCAGAATATCGAACAAGAGCCATAGACATTCCTTATTCATCGGTTCAATATTCAATTCCTGCTATACTTACTTCGATAATCTTGCGGCGTTAGCCCCGTGATGCGTTTAAAAACAGTACGAAACGTTTTGGCATCATTGTAGCCTACATCGTACATCAATGAACTAATGCTTTGTCCGCCCTTTTCAAGCGATTTTTTGGCGGCTTCAACCTTCACCCTTTGCAAATATTGAAGCGGAGTATTTTGGGTGGCTTTTTTAAAGCGTCGAATGAAATTTCGCTTGCTCATATGGCTCTGCTCGGCTACTTGCTCCACAGAAATTTCATCGTGGTAATTCTGTTCTATAAACGTCTGTGCTTTGATAATCTCCTCATCCTCGTGTCCGCGCTGGCCCTGGAAAACCGCAAAGTGAGCCTGGCTCACACGATCCATATCGATAGAAAACGTTTTGCTGATTTGAATACCCACTTCCCTGCCGCAAAATTTCTCAACCAGATATAAAATCAAATTCAGCGATGAAAACGCCCCGCCGCTGGTATAAATCCCTTCCTGATCGGTGATCACCACATCGGGCAATACCTTCGCCTCGGGATATTTCTGCTGCATATTATCAACTGTCATCCAGTGTGAAGTGCATGATTTTCCGGCCAGCAGACCCGCTTCACCCAGAAAATAGCTGCCGAAACACAGGCTGGCGATCTCGGCTCCTCTCCCGTGCATTGTTTTAATCCATTCTACCAAGGCCCGGTTCTTTTCTAAAACCACATTCGCCTCACCGTTAAATGCCGGAGCGATAACCAAATCCGTTTCCTCAACTTCGGGTAGCGTTTTGTGGCAAATAAACTGGGCGGGCTGATGCAGTTGAATATTTTTCAACTTTTCACTGACCAATTCTAATTGAAAGGCAGCTTGCCCGCCCATCTCTTTCAGGAACTGGTTAGTAGTGATCAGAATATCTAACGGTCCCGAAATGGCGGACAAAACGGCGTCTTCGTACACAAGTAAAGATATTTTCTTCATGGCTTCATGGCATTTTGTGAAGGATTTATTTCAATATAACTATTTGTTTTGTCATTTATACCCCTGCAATATGGCATTTATGCCCTTTGTGAAATCACATTTTGTTTTGGAGATTGGGGATAGAAGCTGTCGGCAGTCAGCTTTCAGCAATCAGAAAAAAAACTGACCGCTGATGGCTGATCGCTACAAAACAAAACATTTTTGAACATGAAAAACCTACTACTAAACCAATTCGACCTTCACCACAAGTTATATAACAATGTGCTGGACGGTTTTACCGATGAGGAAACTAATCAAAGGCTGCACGGTGATAAAAAGATGAATCACGTAAAATATTTAGCCGGCCATTTGCTGAATTCCCAATATGGTTTGGGAATGCTGGCCGGTATTGATCGAGAGGTGAAGTGGAACGATTTGTTTGCAGCCGCAGGACAGTCAGAAGCCAAGGATAATATCCCCTACCCTTCGATTGAAGAAATCAAAGCAGAATGGAACGGGATGCATCAGCCTATTCGAAAAGGTCTGTCTAATTTAACCTCAGAAATGCTTGAAAAGAAACCACCCAACAATCTTGATAAGGTATGGGAAACGGCTGGCGAAATGTGGGCATTTCTAAATCACCACCAAGCCTATCATATTGGGCAAATTGGCCTTTTAAGAAGAGGTTTTGGTAAAGAACCGATGAGCTATGAATGAAGGATTTATAATTTTTTATTGATGATTTTCGATTACATTAAGTCTAACGCTCCGAGAAAGTTATAACCGGTAGCAAGAATTTACTAATAACAAATAACCACTTAATATGAAACCGAAAACGATCAAAATTATTTACTGGACGGTAACGGCCCTTTTTGCTTTAGCTGTACTACAGTCGGGAATTGTAGAGCTTATGCAAACCGAAGGCAGCAAACAAGTGATGGACATGCTGGGCTACCCTCAATATTTGAACACTATTTTAGGCGTTGCCAAAATTTTGGGGGCGATAGCAGTGCTTCAACCTATCTACAAAACTATTAAAGAGTGGGCCTATGCAGGCTTTACCTTCGACTTTATAGGCGCCATGGTTTCAGGAATTTATGCCACGGACGGAACCGCAATCATTGTTGTCCCTCTCATTTTTCTTGCGGTGATGTTTCTTTCTTATTTCTTGTGGAAAAAGGTTGAAAACTTACAAAAAAATCAAACTATATAATTATGAAAAAACTGAAAACAACACTCACAACCATTGCCATAACAGCATTCTTTATTGCACCGGCTATTCTTTTGGCACAAGATGATAAAGGTAAAAACGGCTATGCCTCCGTAAATGGGCTCAACTACTATTATGAGATTCACGGACAGGGTGACCTGTCCACCGAAGCTTCAGCGCAGGCGGAGCCCATACTGCTTCTACATGGAGGCTTGGGCTCGGGTGAAATGTTCAACCCGATTTTGCCGCAGCTCACAGAGTACCGCCAGATCATCGTCGTTGATCTTCACGGCCATGGACGAACAGCGCTGGGAGAGCGGGAGCTCAACATCATTGACATGGGCGATGATATAGCCGCCATTTTAAAAGAACTTGGCTATGACAAAGTTGACGTACTCGGTTATTCGATGGGCGGCGGTGTTGGTTTTCAGTTTGCAGTTCAGCATCCCGAAATGGTGCGCAAGCTGGTGATGGTGGGCGTTGTCTTTTCACGAGACGGCTATTATCCCGAAATTTTAAAACAGCAGATTATGGTGAATGCCGATGCAGCTGAAATGATGAAAAATACGCCGATGTACCAATCCTACAAAAAGCTTGCACCTCATCCCGAGGATTTTCCAAAACTGCTCGAACAGATAGGCGAATTGATGGCTGAGCCTTTCGACTACTCGGAAGATGTTAAAAAGCTCGAAATGCCGGTGATGCTAATCTACCCTGATGCCGGAATGATAAAACCGGAGCACATGGTGGACTTCTATCAATTGCTGGGCGGCGGCTTGAGAGATGCAGGGTGGAATGGACAGTTTATGTCGCAAAACCGGCTTGCCATTTTGCCCGGCCTTACGCACTACAACATCTTTATGTCGCCCGAGATGGTTGAAACGGCTCTTACGTTCCTCTACAGTAAGAACGAAACGAAAAACTGGAGTGAGCAGGTGAACGAAGCTGGTAACTGAAGTAATGAACCAAGATCTGCCAGGTTTTCGAAACCTGACAGGTCTGCCATCATATTTAACGACTAAATTGACAAACAATATGCGAAAATTAATAATGTGGAATATCATTACTCTTGATGGATATTTTGAAGGAAATCAAAACTGGGACTTACCGTTTCACGATATAGTTTGGGGACATGAACTGGAGAAAATTAGTATTGAACAATTAAACTCAGCAGATTTTCTCGTTTTTGGACGAGTAACCTATGAAGGAATGGCAGCCCACTGGACCAAAGCAAAAGGAGAAATTGCGGAACTAATGAATAAAATTTCCAAGCTCGTCTTTTCTAAAACCTTAGAATCGGTTGAGTGGAATAATTCTACTTTAATTAAAGAAAATGCTTCTGCTGAAATTTCTAAACTGAAAGCTCAAA
>DASSAY010000310.1:0-4200 GCA_035699185.1 Balneolaceae bacterium
GGTGACCATCGAAGACCTGCTCGAAGAGGTGGTAGGTGATATCCAGGATGAGTATGATACTGAAGACCGGTTTGTGAGAAAGCTTTCAAAAAATACCTACATTCTAAGTGCCGGAATAGAAATTGAAGACTTGTTGGAAGAATACCCTGAGGTTAATTTTCCGGCAGAGTCGAATGAATATGAAACGGTAGCCGGCTATATTATAAATACCTTGGGGCGCATTCCAAAGGTAAATGAAGAATTAATAATTGATGGCAACAAAATTATCATCAGCAAAGCCACACCCAGCCGGATTGAAACGGTGAAACTGGTGATCGCTGACCAGTAGGCAGTAGCAGCGGCAGGAGCTATTTTTTCCTGCCACCTGCCACTGCATCCTGCCTACTTCCAAGTATTGGAATCATTTTTAAAAAAAGACAATATGTTTGAAAGTTACCCAAAATGGGCTCAAGAATTCGCCCAAAAATATCTGAGCCGCACCATCAATCAGTTCATTCTGCACGGAAATGTGCATGATTTGGTTCCGCTTGCACGAAAGGAGCAAACAGAGTTCGTTCGGTTAAAATCATTTTTATCGGATGAATTTTTCGGCGCACGTGATTATGTGGTTTTTTATGACAGGGCTTCGGGCATCTATTTTCGAGACGAAGAAAGCCGCAAAGATTTCAACAGGGCGCTGTCAGGACGTGATTCACTGATGGGTACCGAATACGCAAAAAAGCTGCCCAAAGATCCGGTCCGCGTGTTTTCGCTTTTAGAGCAATATTTTCGAGTGCGTATGGACAACAAAAAAAGCATTGCCCTGATTGTTGATTATGCCGAAACTATCGTTCCCATGAGTGAAACCGGTTCAAGCGGCTCCGAAGACCGTACTTCACTCGTTTATCTATCCCGATGGGCTTATGATCCCATGTTTTTAGCGGCCGATTTTACCACCGTTTTGATCACGGAAAACCTGGCTGATCTAAACAAAACGTTGGTTCAGAATCCCTATACTTCCGAGATTAATATTAATATCCCCGACCAAGATCAGCGGCTGAAGTTTATTAAACAGGAAGCTCCGGGAAAAGAATTTAAAGAACTTTCGGAAGTCGATGAACAAGTGCTCGCACAACAAACGGCAGGACTCAATTTCATCAACCTTCGCAGCATTCTTTCTAATGCCCGCGAAAATAAGGAGAAAATCACGTATGAGCGGCTTTCGGATGTCAAAAAAGAACTCATAGAAGCCGAAGCTTACGGGCTGCTGGAATTTGTGGACACTGATTACAGTCTGGATGATGTGGCCGGGCATACCAAAGTGAAAGAGCATCTTCGTCACGCCGTGCAGGCTCTCAAAAAAGGAAAACAGGATGTAATGCCCATGGGCTACCTGGTTTGTGGTCCTGTGGGAACCGGTAAAACGTTTATGGTAAGCTGTTTTTCGAGTGAAGTGGGCATCCCCATGGTGAAGCTGAAAAATTTCCGCAGCCAGTGGCAGGGGGTGACCGAAGGAAACCTGGAAAAGATTTTAGGCTTGCTGAAAGCTATGGCTCCGGTAGCGGTGATGATTGATGAAGCCGATGCCTATCTCGGCGACCGTGATGCTAATGGCGACAGCGGTGTTTCAAGTCGCGTGTTTTCGCAGATCGCCACCTTCATGAGTGATACCCGGAACCGCGGACGCATTATCTGGTTTCTGATGACCGCTCGTCCCGACCTGATGCCTATCGACTTAAAACGGCAGGGCCGGGCTGAAGAACATCTTGCGCTCTTTGCACCCCATACCAAAGAAGAGCGCGTCGAATTGTTTGAAGTGATGAAAAAGAAAACGAGCCTTAAACTTACCGAAGAATATATTCCAAAGCTGATCGAGAAGGGATCGAAAAACTTTTCCGGAGCCGATATGGAAGCGGCCCTCACCCGCGCCAAATTCCGTGCCGCCGCCGCGGGACTTGATACCGTCACTCCCGAAATTCTGGACATCGCTCTGAATGATTTTCTTCCGCCCACCTATCCCGAAGAAGTAGAGCTGCAAACCCTCAGTGCGGTGATTGAATGCACATCCAAAGAACTGCTGCCCGAACGCTACCGCAACATGGACCGCGGTGAGATTTTGGAGATGATTGATGAGTTGAAATTGCGGGTGGGGTGAAGAGATTAGCTGTAGAGGCGGATTGAATCCGCCTCAGAAAAAGGTGTAGCACACTTCCTAAAGTGTGCTACACGTTCTTGTTCTTCACGAGATGCATTCGATGTCTCCCTATAAGTTGTCAATTCATACCAATGGGTCGCAGTAATAGTCTTTTAGAATTTTCTGCTACAAATTGATAAGCGCAAGTCCGGTTTTTTCGTCGTGCGTACGCTGCAGTTTCTCTGATCCTTCAGAAAGAAACAGTTCGAGGGTGGGGCGCACTTTTGCCTCCTTAAGATGCCCGCCAATCACACTCCCGTCAACTCGTCCCAAAGTAACATGTATATGAATTTTTGGTTTTCCGTCGCTTTCTGTGATGTTACCCATAAGCGAAAGAACTTCCACTTGCTCATTGACCGGAATTTCTTGATATTCCCTGCTTTCCCAGTCATAGTAAAAGAGGGTAGCTTCACTAAAAGCACCGATAGCCGTAAAGTATGCACTCTTCAGGCCCTTATTCCCGGCAAAATCGATCAGTTCTGAAACGACCGCATCACCAGTGCTGAAAATTAACGCTTGTGTTTTTGCCTTTTGGCTCTCTTTCTGAATAAATTTACTCTTCATTTCATTGATTTTATTAAAATTAGCGCATTGAGCTGTTTAAATTTCTTGACTACCTTCCAAAACTAATCTTAAATCCCAATTCTAATTTCCTTCAACCAGTTTAAAAACCTTGCCCGTATTTCCGCTCGGGCCGGTGTTATCGGTCGTCAGCACATATACTTCGCCTTCCGAATCCTGACCGAAGCCCAGCACATAATGTTGCAGCTCGGGCGTGTCCGCGAATTTCAGTTGTTCAAAGTCCCAAAGTCCTGATCCTGATTGCGGTTCAGCCTTAAAGACGGCGCCAGCCGGGGAGCTCATAGATTCACTCCAGACGGCAAAAAGATACTGGCCTTCGAGCTGCGGCAAATTATCACCGCGATAGACGTAGCCGCCGACCACGGTTACTCCCAAACCATCAGGTTGGGTCGAATTTGCAAATTCAATGACCGGATCAATAAGCGGATCACCTGTGCGGGGATGTCCTTCACCTACGGTATCGGGACATTCATCCGGCACTTGTGTGGGATTTTCGGCATCAAAGCAATGCGCTCCTTCCTTTACATTCCACCCGTAGTTGCCGCCTTTGGTTACGATGCTTACTTCCTCCCAGAGTTCCTGACCGGCATCACCCACAAATAGATCATGGTCGCCTCCCATATCAAAAGAGAAACGATAGGGATTTCGAAAACCGTAGGCGAAAATTTCATCAAGGCCCTCTCCGTCCACAAAAGGATTATCGGGAGGAATACCATACGTATCACCGCTATCGATATCAATTCGCAGAATACTTCCTAAAAGGTTTTGGGTGATGTCCTGCCCGTTACCGCTTTCCGGGTTGGCTTCATACCAATCGTTGACATGGCCGACTCCCTGATCATCTCGATTTCCGCCGTCGCCAAGCGAGATATAAAAATAACCGTCATCCGGACCAAAGGCCAGCGTACCCCCGTTATGATTGGCTTGAGGCTGATCGACTTGTAGCAGAATTTGCTCGGAATTAGGATCAGCTTTATTAGGATCATTATCCGATACCCGAAATTCTGAGATAATGCTGGTGTGATTGAAGCCACCCCGTGCTTCGGGACGCAAAGGGGCACTGTAATAGACGAAGAAACGACCGTTTTCGGCATAGTTTGGATGAAATGCCAGGCCCAGCAGTCCACGTTCATCATAGCCTTCATTCAGATTCACAATTTGATCGCGAAGGTCAAGGAAGGGCTCATCAAGGAGGGTGCCATCAGGAGTGAGGATGTAAATGAGACCAACCTGATCAACGATGAAAAGCCTGCCGCTGTCATCAGGCGGTTCGACAAGAGTTACGGGTGAGGTGAGCCCTTCGGCTACCAACTCAAGGCCAATTGCTTTGGGCGAAGGTTCATCTCCATTTTGGGGTCCACAAGCGGTAAAGAGAAGACTGAGCAATAGAAAGCTTATAAGTGTAGCAGGACGACTAATTTTGTGGAGTGAAATTTTAGTTCTCA
>DASSAY010000311.1:0-9043 GCA_035699185.1 Balneolaceae bacterium
AGTTGCCAGTTGATCAATAAAGTTAAACTGTCCCGCCGACAGGCGTTCCCCGCCGTCAATAACCACGCATTCTCCGGTGATGTAAGGCGCTAAATCAGACATCAAAAATACCGCCAGATTTGCCAGCTCTTCATGATCACCATACCGTTTAACCGGGATTTTACTCAAAAACCGCTCTTCGGCTTCATCATCCGGCACCAATCGTGACCAGGCCCCTTCGGTGGGAAAAGGCCCGGGAGCAATAGCATTCAACCGAATGCCGTAAGTTGCCCATTCGTAAGCCAGCGATCGTGTCATTGCCAAAACACCCGCCTTGCCGCAAGCCGAAGGCAACACAAAGGCTGAACCGGTAGATTCGGAATAAGTGGTAACCATATTTAAAATATTGCCTTTCTTCTTTTGATCAATCAAATAATTGCCAAAAACATGCGTGCAGTTAAAGGAGCCGTGAAGCACAATATCTACCACCGCTTTAAAACCCCCGGGCGTTAAATCTTCTGAAGCTGATAAAAAGTTTCCTGCCGCGTTGTTGATAAGTCCTGTCATCGCCCCAAAATCGGCGATAATTTCACCTATCATTTCTTCCACCCGGCCATAATCCCTGACATCCGCCACATAATATTTTGCCGAAACAGCATCTCTCCCCGCTTCTGATATTTCACTTACCGCTTTTTGAAGTTTCTTTTCCGTTCGTCCGCAAATAGCAATATTCGCTCTCAGCGTCGCAAATTTTTTAGCCATAGACAACCCTAACCCGCTCCCCCCGCCGGTAATTAAAATGGTTTGGCCTTGTAAAGTATCGTTGGTGAACATAATTTTGTATTTAGTGAGTGATTTGAAAAGTTTTTCGTGCTCTCATGTCATCCCGATGATCCGGGCGCCTGTCGGGATGATATCTAACGGAAATATTAATGTAACCAAAAATTATGTGGCATCAGAAAAAGATAACACTCCCAGCAAAACCGCGCGGATTTCATCTCATTACCGATAAAGTTTTGGCTCAGCTTCCGGAAATCAAAAAGATCCAAATCGGCATCGCGCATATTTTTATTCAACACACCAGTGCCGGCCTGACCATCAATGAAAATGCTGATCTATCGGTGCGGCGGGATTTCGAAGCGCATTTTAAAAGAATGGTTCCCGAAGATACCTCTTTGTATGAACATACCCTGGAAGGCCCGGATGACATGACTTCACATATAAAAAGTTCCATTCTGGGTTCATCGGTAAGCATTCCCATCACCAATGGAGCCTTTAATCTCGGAACCTGGCAGGGTGTTTATTTATGCGAGCATCGCAATCGAGGAGGGGCGAGGAAATTGGTGGTTACTTTGATGGGTCAACTACGCCAAGGCTTCGTTGACTATGAGAACCCGATGGATTAAAATTAACTTATTGTAATATTCTTTTCCGCAGAACTGCTTTACCCGAACCTGTCTTAAAATATTTTTCTAATTCTCTTGCTTTATCTTCTGAATTTACTGCCACATAAGCTTCTAGTTCGAATGGAGCATAATGTTTTGTAGATTGGTTTTCTTTTCCATTATGGCTTCGAAACCGTTCTTTCAAATCACTTGAATAACCAATATACCGCCAATCTTCTTTTTTACTTTTTAAGATATAAACATACCACATAACCCTGAGAACAGATATTAAGCCAAGTTAACAAAGCAGACATTCAACCAAGAGTGCTTGCACTCCGAAGCCTTGGCGTAGGAGTGCGGAGAGGGAGGGATTCGAACCCTCGATACCCTGTTGAGGGCATACTCCCTTAGCAGGGGAGCGCTTTCGACCGCTCAGCCACCTCTCCAAGAGAATGGCAAATATAAGCGCCTTAGAAAATCTTATCAACGTTAAAATGGATTTTCTTTTAAAAGGCACGTGAATTTATTCATCCGGCTTATCGCCGTCCAAAATATAAATTTGAGCCAGGTTTCGCCCCTCCTGTGCGTAATCAAGTCCGTAGCCGAGTACAAACAGGGTCGGGATTTTAAAACCTACGTAGTCGAGCTGCACGGCGTGATGAGTGGCTTCGGTTTTGTGCAACAGCGTAACGGAAGCAATTGATGCGGGATCTTTTTTCTGCAATTTATCAACCAGGTACTTCATAGAAAGCCCCGTATCCACAATATCTTCAACCAGCACTATATGACGGCCTTCGATATCTGCATCAATATTTTTCAGGTCGGTTACTTGGCCGGATGATACTTTTTCATCCCCGTAACTGCTTAATTTTAGAAAATCAACCTCACAGGGAATGGCAATATGGCGCATCAAATCGGAAAGAAAAATGTAGGCACCGTTTAGCACGCCGATAAAAATGGGATGTTTATCTTTGTACTGATTGGTCAATTCCCGGCCTAATTCGGCAACACGTTCTTCAATTTCTTGCTGGGTTAAATATACTTTGAAGGTTTCTCCGTTACATTCAACGGTTTGAGGCTTATAAAGTGACATTGATTTCTATTATTTTTACCACTAAAACACTGAAAACACTAAGGGTTTTTTTTCGTGTTTTTCGTGCTTCCGTGGTTACTATACATTATTTTCAGGCAAACATTCGTTCCGGTATCACACTTAAACTGTTCAGAAATGGTACCGGGCTGAACCTCATTTTTAATTGGCGGAAAGATAACGGCACAAATGGTTTCTTCAAAAGATTCTATCACCATCGCCTGATTTTTATAAGCCGCGCTCACTTTTCGGTTTGTGAGATGATCGGAAACGGATTGATGCCCTTCCATCCCCAGCGGCTGAAATGCATCCCCCTTCTGCCAGTTTCGCAAATTAAGCGGCCAGTGAATTTTTTCCACATCCAGATAAAGAGCTTTACTAAAATCAGGATCATCATAGGCTTCAACCGAGAAAATCAGGCCTTCTTTCTCAATAGGTGAAGTTTGGAGCTGCTCGTATTTCAGAGTGATGAGAGCATCTTTTTTTTCTAAATTTCTCCTAATCACGTAACGGTCGCGGTCTCGAACCAGTGAAAAAGCGTCGGTAAGCTGAATCTCTTTTCCCGTTTGTAAATCTGCAACCTGTTCAAGCTGCGCAAGGTTTTTATGCGAAATTTGAAGTCCCGGATCTTTTTGCCTGATGAGGTGTAAAATCAACGCTTTTTGCAGGTTTTCATCGAGTGAATGAAAAGCTTGCCGCTCGATTCCCCAAGGATCTGAAATACGACGGTTGATCCACTCCAGGGCCTGTCCGTAATTTTGGCTCTGTTGGCTTAGCCGCTCCACATTCTCTTTCCACCCGGGGAAAAAATCATCCATCTTTTCGAGCCATTCATTGCGCAAAAAATTCCGGGCAAAATCAGATTCCAGGTTTGATTCGTCGGTTCGATAAGGGATCGATTCATGCTGAGCATATTGCTCAATTTCAGCACGCGAAATTTCTAAAAAAGGCCTGAATAATTCCCCGTTCCAGATTTCCATGCCACTCCAGCTTTCCAGACCTGCTCCACGAAACATCTTTTGCAAAATAGTCTCAATCTGATCGTCCTCGTTATGAGCCACGGCAATACCGGTGGCATTATTTTCTGAAGCAAGGCTGCGAAACACATCATACCGCACATCGCGCGCCCATTGCTGAAAATTTTGTCCTTCATCTTCGAATGAATCGGCGGTAGTGACACGACATTCAAATCCCCACTCAGAAGCCATCTGCTCAACCAGTTCAACGTCTTTATCGGATGCTTCATCCCGCTTTTGATAGTTGATATGCGATACGAGAGCCGGAATTTCCAGTTTATAAAACGAATAGAGCAGGCTCATGGAATCGATGCCGCCGCTCACACCGATGATAAAGAAAGGGCGTGAATGATCAGAAAAGTACTTAAGCCCGTTATGAACGGCCTTTTCAATCAGTGACCAATCGGATTTGCTCATAAGAAAAAGATTCGATCCCCCCGTCCTGGTTTAGCATCAGCAGCTTCCCGGATTCATCAACTCCAAGCATTTTGTAAGAATCCTCACGTAATTGATCGTTCACTTTTAAGCCTATCCACTGGCCATAACCGTGGATATTTCGGTTGATGGATTTCACCAAACCCTCTTGCCTGCGATGCCATAAGTTGTATTTATGTTCAATACGGCCTAATAATTCACAAAGAAAGTCTTCCCGGTTAATTACCTTGCCGGTTTCCAAGTGAATTGATGTAGCTTTATCAGCCAAGTCCGATGAAAATGAAGCTTGATTAATATTCAGCCCCATTCCAAAAATAAGGCGGTCCAGCTGATTTCCGTTAAAAACAGTTTCGGTAAGGAGGCCTGCCACTTTCTTTCTTTTTAACATCACATCATTCGGCCATTTAATATAGGCACAGGAGCTTTCATCCATCAAGCTATCCAATTGCTCCACTAAAGCCAGCGCGCAAGCCAGTGTTAGCACATGAAATCCCGCAACGGCCTGCGGTTGAAAAACGAGCGAGAAAGTTAAATTCTTTCCGGTTTCGGATTCCCACTTGCGCCGGTACTGTCCGCGGCCTTTGAATTGATTATCTGTGAGGCAAATCATACCCTGATCGACTTCTTCTTTCGGCAACTTTTTTACGTAGCTGTTGGTCGATTCCAGTTCTTTAAAATAGCACACACTGCGCCCCAGCCATTGAGTTGACAGTTTACTATTAAAAACTGAAATATCGAATTGGTTGTCCATCTCTAATTTAGATTCGCCTTTATGACTCTTAAATCAATACTTTTATTAAAAGAATCATTTCATTTCTTGAATATTTCCCTGATTGTTACAGAGTTTCAAGAAGCGCAAAGGGGCACAGAGAATTAACAGTTAATTTGTAATTTAAACATTCAACATTCTCCGAAGGGATGTCTTCGGCAAAAATTAAATTATGCTTCGGCCAGTTTACTTTTCAATAAATCGATTTTAGAAACGGGCGTGGGATCTATTTCATTCAACATAGCCAGATAAAAGCTGGTCCAGTCGGCCAGTTGGATAAGAGAAAACATTCGGGTTAACCGGCTCTCACCTCGGGTTTTAAGCACCTGTAGTGATGCCGCTTGATCGGCAATAAGTTCTTCCACCACCTCCATTCGCCGTTTCACGCGCTCATTGTCATCTTTATCCACTAACATAATAACCGACAGGCGTCCGGTTAGATGAGCTATCTGCTCCCAGCCCACAATTTCGTTGTGATTCATCTCAGGCAGGGTGTTTCCGTAAGCAAGTGTTTTAGCATTTTCCTCAAACTGTCCCCGCCAGCGAAGATTTACCGGTTCCATAGTGGTAGCATCAGAATAAATAATAGGAAGCGTATCATTTAATTCTTCGGCTAAACTCAGGGCTTCATTGTCTTTGGCATCGACCAGCAAATCGTTCTGTTCGCTTAAAAGCTGGTATGTTTCATCCAGCACTTCTTCACTTTCTTCTATAAAACCGAGATGCTGAAAAATGCGAAAAAGCGGGACAAAACTATAGGCCAGGGCCGTTCTCGGAGGTATTCCGCCGGGAATTTTAATATAATCGAAATCTTCTTTGGCGGCTTTGAGCATCAGCTCGCCGCCTGATGTTATAGCAATGGTTTGAGCACCTTGCCGCCGCGCCGCGCCCAGCGCAGAAAGAGTTTCTTCGGTATTTCCCGAAAAACTACAACTGATAAATAACGTATTTTTATCAACCCAAGCCGGGATTTCGTAATGCCGCACCACCTGAACCGGAAAAGGGCAACTTTGATAGCTGTAGGCACGAATTAAATCGGCGCCAATGGCTGAACCGCCCATACCGGCAAAACAAATTTTGGTGATAAGATCTTCATCAATCGTCAGTTCCATATCATCGGTGAGGTTCATCGTCTCTTTCCATTGCTTGGGAAAACCGGTCAGAAGATCCCACATATTTTGAGTATCGATTGATTGGATAAATGCTGAATCCATATAATTTTGCTTGTCTTTTTAGTTTAATTCCAACGTTTTTAACTGATTTTCAATTTTTTTGGGTCCACTCTCTAAAAATCCGGTTGATATCATCCATGATTTCGCTTTCTAACACTTTTCGGCTTAGTTGCTGCATTTCTTTTAGAGAATGCACTCTCAACATCCTTTTTACCGCCGGCAGCGCTGATGTCCCCATACTCAGCTCGCTGATACCCATTCCCATCAGGCAGCAAGCCGAAACCGGGTCGGATGCTAATTCACCACAAACAGAAAGCGGTACGTTTTTACCACGGGCTGCATCAGTAACCTGTTTTAAAAGCTTCCATACGGCCGGATGGCGCTGATCATAAAGATCAGAAATAAGCTCATTTCCACGATCAACTGCAAGTACGTATTGCGTTAAATCGTTGGTTCCTATGCTTAGAAAATCAGTATGTTCGGCAAAAGTTTTAGCCTGCAAGGCCACACTCGGCACTTCAACCATCACACCAAATGGAGGTTGTTCATCAACCGTAATTCCATCTTCTTTTAATTCATTCCGCGCATCTGCCATTAATTCCTTCACTTCCAAAACTTCTTCGAGAGTAGAAATCATCGGCACCAAAATACGCAACCGCCCCGGAAAGCAATTTGCGGTTTTTAGAATGGCTTTCAGCTGGTTTTTGAGCAGTTCTTTTTCATCCAAAAGCATGCGCACTCCGCGCCATCCCAAAAAGGGATTTTGTTCTTTTTGCGA
This sequence comes from Balneolaceae bacterium, assembly GCA_035699185.1. Classification (GTDB taxonomy): domain Bacteria; phylum Bacteroidota; class Rhodothermia; order Balneolales; family Balneolaceae; genus Fodinibius. The sequence goes on from DASSAY010000311.1 coordinate 6,625, forward strand.
CATTTCGAAAAACTTATCGCCGCCGGCATCAAAAAGGCGGATGGTTACGGGATGTGGTTTTGTGCCTTCCAGAATGGCTTTATAAAAAGTCTCTTGCATTCGAAGATTGCCGAAATGCTCGCGCTGCAAATAAATGGATTCCGTACGGAGTAACCCGATGCCCTCGGCCCGGCATTTTTGGACTGAATCCAATTCTTCGGCAAATTCGATATTGGCACGAAGAGTGAAGGAATGGCCGTCGGATGTTTCATTCGGCTCGGCACAAAACGCTTCTATCTCTGCTTGTTGCTTTAACTGCTGTTCAATAAGTTTTTCATACTTTTGCCGGGTTGATTGACGCGGATTTACTATCACTTTTCCTGTATTACCGTCTAAAGCCACTTCGTTGCCATCACTAATAAGATCAGCGTTTTTTAAGCCCACCGCTGCCGGGATATTCATTGAACGGGCGATGATGGCGGCGTGAGATGTTTGCCCGCCCCGGCCCATAATAATACCTTTTATATTCGCCTCAGAAAATTCGATCACTTCACGCGGACTCAATTCTTTGGCCACCAATATCGTATTTTGTTCAACTTCGGCTTGTGGAAGATGATAGTTAACAAATTGGATAAGCCGGTCCCGGATGTCGGTAATATCGATGGAGCGATCGAGAAGATCATCCTGATTTTGCTTTAGAATGTCCAGATATTCTCCAAAAACGGTATGGATGGCAGAGTCTGCCGGTTGGTGATGTTCCCTGATTTCCGTTTCCACCCGCTTACACAAATCTGGATCATTGATCATTTCAATTTGTGTATTTATCAGTTCAATAACCGTTTCATCTTCTTGATCTTCTAATAATTCTTGCAAACCGGTAAGCGATCTTTTTCTCGCTTTATCAAACTTTCCAATCTGATCACCTACCTCTCCATCTTTAATTTCTCCAGAAGAAACCGCCATATCTTCACGACGGTACAAGCTGGCCTTTCCAATAGTAATGCCGGGCGAGCCGGGTGAACCGGAAAGTGAAATTTCGTTATTCATCCTGTCCTTCATATTCTTCTCCAAATCCGCTCTCGATTAAATCAACAATCACTTCAGCAGCCTCTTTTTCATCGGTCCCGTCCAATTCAAGTTCCAGTTCAGCTCCCTTCTCAGCCGCGAGCGTCATCACTCCTAAAATGCTTTTGCCATTCACTTTATAACCATACATATGAATGTAAAAATCGCACTTAAACCGGCCGGCCGTTTTCACCAATGCCGCTGCGGGACGAGCGTGAAGGCCGGCATCATTTATAATAGTAACTTTTTGTTTGATCATTCTTGGCTATAAATTTTAAACACGTAAAATGCCAATAATTGGAATAAGTATCCAGTAGGCAGTTGGCAGTATCAGGAGGCAGTTTCATCCTGCTTACTGCCTACTGCCGCTGCCTACTTCTCAACATTGTTCACTAACTATTGTTTTGTTAACTTTAACAATCTAAATCAAATTTAAAATACCGAAATAACCATGTCCGTAACCAGAGAAGATGTTGATTATGTAGCTAATCTTGCGCGGCTGCAACTGAGTCCCGAAGAAACGGAGTCGTTAGTCCATGACATGAATCAAATTCTTGAGCATATGGAAACGCTCGAAGAAGTGGATACCTCTGATGTTGAACCGCTTGAACACGTCATTGACCTTGAGTATCGCCTGCGTGATGACAAAGCCGAAGAGCCACTGTCGCACGAAGATGCCCTGAAAAATGCCCCCGATGCCGATTCTGATTATTTTAGAGTGCCGAAGGTTATAGAGTGAAGGGATGATTGATGATTTGTGATTTATGATTTATGATTTTGTCCATCCATAATGCCTTTCCCGATAGGAGGTTTAGCTTATGAAATTTAATTATTATCCCGAAACTGATTCTCTTTATATTGATCTTTCTTCTCGCAAAAGCATCCATAGTAAAGAAATATCCGATGGAGTGGTCTTGGATTACGATGAAAATGGTAATGTAACCGGTATTGATATTGATAATGCAAGCAAAAAGGTAAATCTTGAAGACCTCTCTTTTGCTAAGTTACCTTTTAAAGCGGCGACCTAATTTTTTTGAAACACATGGTATTATGAGCACAGCTTTGCACCCCTTCGTGCTTTTTGTGTTTCCGTGGTAAACCTTTATAAATGAAAAACAACTAAATCAATTTGGCAAAAAAGTATCATTCTTTAAAAGAAGATTTCATTTCACGGCTTTCGGAGAATAAACAGCACATCATTGCGCTTTTCATTCTGTTTCTGTTGCCCGTTATCCTTTACTCAGCCATTTTTCTCGGCGGCAAAAAGTTTATGGGACACGACGTAGTTCAATGGCGAGCCGGAGCCGAATCGGTTATTGAATATCTTGAAACGCACGATGGCGAACACCCTAAATGGGCTGCCAATATGTTTTCG
>DASSAY010000312.1:0-3824 GCA_035699185.1 Balneolaceae bacterium
TAATTCGAGCATCAGCCTTTAAAACATTTGAGATTCCTCGTCATTCAGAAACCCGCTGAATTCCTCGGAATTGACAAAAGCGGTTATTAATATTTTATTACTAACACTATGAGAAAGCTGGTAAATGTTTCCAGGAATCCACTTTGGATATTTCCGGATCTGCATTTCGTATCAAGCTCGAAAAACGCAATGACAGTGCCGTAAAAACTAACTTGGGCTGCACATTTTGATAAATCATCGGCTTGCAACTACCCACTTCTTCGATCATTTCTTCCAGTCGCGCATCACCCAAAGTTTCACAAAATTTTTGAATGACTCCGAGTTGATCGGCATTGGTAATGAGCGATTCATTCTGCGTTGAGCGGTAAACCAGCAGGTCGCGCAGAAAAACTTCGAGCACATTTAAAATGGCAATTTGGCCTTCTAAATTTTGCTGACTTTGCCAGTTTTGAGCTGTTTGAGTGATTTCAACGGCGTCCTGAGAGTAAGAATTGCGTAAAAACTCAATGATTTCCTGTCGCGTTTCCTTGAGGCTTGCTACATCAAAAAAGCGGGTCATGGCATAGTTTCCTCCCGAAACACGCGCTAAATAAGCGGCATCATCAGCGGGCAAGCCATCCTGGTTGATCAAAGCCTGCTCAATTTCACCGGTTTTTAAAGGCGACAACGGGATATGCTGACACCGCGAGATGATGGTCGGCAGAAGCGCTTCGGAATGATCGGTGGTCAGCAAAAACATCAAATCTTCGGATGGCTCTTCGAGCACCTTTAGAAAAGCATTGGCCGCTTCATCGCGCATACTTTCAATGCCGGTCATAATGATGACCGTTTTTTTGCCTTCATTCGGCTTCAGAAAAGCCTTGGGACGAATTTCTTCGCGAAAATATTTTATGGGATAAAAGGCGCGAAGGTTTTTTGAGCTGTCTTCATTAGTCAGTGAAGGTCGCAGGCTGAAATCTACAATTTCATAAGGATCGTCTTTCAATAGTTCAAGACGTGGTCGCAATTCTTTTGCTGTATCATGATTATTTACAACCGCTGTAGGCAAGGGCAGAAACACGTGAATATCGGGATGAGTAAACCAGGATGATTTTTTTGAAAAAGTATTCGCACCGAGATCGGTTAAATGATTCACCCCATTAATAAGTTCAGCAAAGGCCAGGGCAAAAGCGGTTTTGCCAATGCCCGGGGGACCTGAAAACAGGTAGGCGTGGCTAATGCGTTCGGATTGAGCGATGCGCGTTATCTGCTCTTTCGCAAATTGCTGGCCTACCAGCCGCCGGTTGCCGAAGTTTAATTTTTTGTAGTCAGTCATTTTTAGTTTAAAATAAGTTTCTTTTTGTTGTCAATTCGACTGGAGAGCGATGATTTTCCGCTCGGAACGGAGAAATCTCATCCGTTTAATTTTGGCAGTAAATGCATAACGGATGGGATTTACCCGTAGGGATTCCTTCGGAACTCGACTTCATCCTGATAAAAGCCATCAGGATTCCGCTCGAAATGACAATTCAAAATGATTTTATTACTCATTCTTCCCAGATATAATCATAAAGTAAAATTCCGGCGGTGATGGTTACTCCGGCATAACCGAAAAGTGCCCAAAAATCGTTGAGATAATTGGCGGTAAAACCTTCAATCAGGGCCGCTTTGGTTGTTTGAACTAAAATTAGAATCAGCGGAAACAACAAGGGAATACTCAGAACAGAAAAAATGGCTCCTTTGCGGTCGGCCTGGGAAACAATGGCCGCCAGCATGGTTGACACGCCCGAAAGTCCCGCCGAGCCTAATACGATAATCAGTAAAAAAGCCGTACCGCTGGCAATGGGCATTCCCAGTAAAAATATATAAAGGATAAAGGTTACCAGGTTTACCGATAGCGTGAAAAGGTAATTATAGCATAATTTGCCCACAAAAACTTCACTCGCCTTGCTGTGAAGCCGCAGGAGATCGAATGTATGCCGGTCGGTTTCCATCACAAAAGACCGTGAGAGGCTGGAAAGAGCAGCAAAAAGAATGACGATCCACACAATGGCACTTTTAGGGGTGGGCGGAAGTTGCTCCGCGTTAAGCGCAAATAAAATGAGCAGTAAAGAAGCTCCGACGAAGGCCAAAACAGTATTGATGGCGTATCGCGAACGCAGCTCGGTTTGTAAATCCTTAGCCAGAACAGCGGCTACCCCTTGTAGAAAATTCATAGGCAAAGTTAAGGAAGTATTAAGTAAAAAGTGTAAAGTATAAAGAGTTAAGACAGTTTTGAGCCGGGAGTTATGGAGCTATGAGCATGAGTTGCGGCTAAATACTCAACAATTCAACAATTAACCAAATCAATAATTCAAAAACTTCCAAACGATGAGTATATTTAGGCTTAACAGAAACAGGAATTTTTTACTTTTTTTGCATGAATATTTTCAGCTTGTTAGATACCAAAACTGTTTTTCCAAGAATGAAAGCCGGTAATAAAGCTGAAGTATTAGACTTTCTGGTATCATCACTGAAATATAAAATACCGGATGAAAAGGTTGAAGATATTCGAAATGCGGTGATGGAGCGCGAGAAAATAATGTCCACCGGTGTGGGCAAGGGGCTGGCGATTCCTCACGGAAAAACTACCGGCATTGGCGAAACCTATGCAGCTTTTGCCATTTTGGAACATCCGGTTGATTATGATGCCATTGACGAGCAACCGGTAAAGATGGTTTTTTTGCTCGCCGGGCCGCAGTCCAGCAACAGCTTGCACATTAAAATGCTGAGCCGTATTTCGAGATTGATGAACAACAGCGATTTTCGCGAACGTTTACTGCAGTGTACATCGGCTGAAGAAATTATTGAACAATTCAAGAAAGAGGAATACGTTTCGCTAAGTGGCTGAAGTTATTCTAATTAAGGAAAGGGAAGTATGTTTAAACATCTTATGACTATAGCAGTATTACTGTTTAGTATGCTGCTGGCCGGGAATCCATCTCATCTGCGCGCACAAACATCCGTTTCTTCACTCGATATTCCTGAAATCATCGAAAAGAGCCGGGCCGATCATGCTTTCTGGTCGGTGATTGTGCGCGATACTACGGGAAAAATTCTTGAGAGTTTTAATAGTGATAAATTAATGCGTCCCGCTTCGAACTTAAAACTGCTGACATCGGCTACTGTCTTAAACTAACTGGGGGCTGATTATACCTATCGAACCGTTATGTACGGCCTGGGACATCAAAACGGAAGCAGCTGGGAGGGCAACATCATCATTCGCGGTAGCGGGGATCCGTCCATCAGCGGTAAATATTACAATGAAGACCGCTTCTTTGTGTTCAATAAATTTTACAGGGCACTAAAGGCGATGGGCATTGAAGAAATTAACGGAAATTTAGTGGGAAACGATGCCTTTTTTGATCAGCAGCCATATCCGAAGGGGTGGGCGTGGAACGATCTTTCGTTTTATTACGGAGTGGAAATCAGCGCGCTCTCTTTTAACAATAATGCCGTTGATCTCACGGTTTATGCCGATGGCGAAGTGGGCGATACGCCCGAGATCGAGTGGTTTCCTTTCGATACCGATTATGTAAAATTTATCAATGAACAGGTGATTTCTCCCGCCAATACCGGGTACGATGAATTTTACCGGCGGTTGATGGGCACGAATAGAATCATTTTGCGAAGCAGCTTGCCTCAAAAGTATGTGGAAAAAGAATCACTTTCTGTCTTAAATGCTTCACGGTTTTTTATTGATACTTTCAAAAAGTATCTCGAAGATGGTAATATTTCGGTTAATGGCAGGATGATTATTGAAAGTCAGCCGCAAGACTGGGATGACGAGCAGTATAAAGTTCTGG
>DASSAY010000313.1:0-5423 GCA_035699185.1 Balneolaceae bacterium
GGAGAAAAGGTTTTCGTTTCAACGATAGGGAATCGACCAAAGAATCCCCTCCTTCGCAAGGAGGGGTGCAGGGGTGGTGGGGCTTTTTTTTGTTAAATAACCTCATTCTTTTACTCAATGCGGTAACGATTACCCAATAATAAACAACGGTTGATCGAATTCTATCGCTTCGCCATCTTCAACAAGAATTTTCTTGACTTCTCCCGAATATTCCGATTCAATCTCATTCATAATTTTCATTGCTTCAACAATGCACAAAGTCTGGCCTTTTTCAACCTGGTCGCCAACTTTTATAAAAGGATCGTCATCGGGCGAGGGCGAGCGGTAAAAAGTACCGACAATAGGTGATTTAACCACTTCGCCCGCAGGCTGTTCTTTCGTTTCGGTGGTGGCCTGTTCACTGCCCGATGTTGCTGCACCGGACTGAGGAGCCGGCTGCTGCTGGGGCTGCGGACCTGCCGGCATCTGATACTGTATCGGCATCTGCGGCAGGGGCGCTTGCTCAACATCAGGCTTCTTCTTCACCTTAATTTTGAAATCTCCTTCTTCAATTGATACCTCGTTGACTTCGCTTTCCGCGATAAGTTCAAGCAGGTTTTTAATAACTTTTAAGTCCATAGTAAGTTTAGTTAGATGTTACGCGTTCTATATATTCTGATGTTTGAGTATCCACTTTGATTTCTTCGCCTTCGTTAATAAAAAGCGGCACCTGAACCTTGGCGCCCGATTCCAAAGTGGCCGGTTTACTGCCGCCCTGAGCCGTATCTCCCTTAAGGCCGGGATCTGTTTGTGACACTTTTGCTACTATCTGGGCAGGCGGCTGGGCATATAATACCTGCTCGTTATCAACATCAACCGCAAGGGTACAAATTTGTCCATCTGTAATAAACTCCGGTTTCTGTACCCGCGTTTCTTCGACAGGGATTTGGGCGTAGGTTTCTTGATTCATAAAATAGTAAAGGTTGCCATCGTGGTAAAGAAACTGGTAGGGCTGATGTTCAACCCGTACTTCGATGACTTTTTCACCCGAACGAAAGGTTTTTTCAATATTTTTTTCATTAACAACGCCCTTAAGACTTGTGCGGACAAAAGCACCGCCTTTGCCGGGCTTTACGTGTTGAAAATCAACAATCGAATAGAGCTCATCGTCTAAACTGAGCACCATTCCCGTTCTAAAATCCGATGTAGATATTTTTGCCATAAATTAATTGGTTCGATATTTATTGGGTCAAAAATACGATGAGCAGCAATTGATCACAAACCAAAAAAGATTAGGTGTCAGGGCGATCGGTAATCGCTTCGGGAGATGATTTGCCAAAGAGATTAACGGACGCATATAAAGCTCCGCCAAAGAGAATACTGCCTGCTATAATGAAAACAATGAGCCCCTGGACCGGAAAGCCGCTAAAGCCGACTGAAACGGTTTGAGCAGGGCCGCCGGGGGTGGCAAGAGAAACAAGGCCTGCTTCCGTTGGCGTCCATTGATACATTCCATCGCTTACCGCAACGGTTTGAATATTCGCGATGTTACTTCCGGGACGATAAGTGATAATCAGCGTATCAGCTTGCGGTACCGAAACACTTACCGGTTGCCCCGCCGTAAATATTTCATCGGCATCTACATATTGTGCCTGTGCAGGCATGGCCCAAACGATAGCAAGGGTAGCGAGCATCAAAGAAAGAGAAGAAAATCGAAATAACATACCATTTAATTTTTTGAAGTTTCCGGTGCTGACGGCAGAATATCACTATCAGGTTCGACATCATAGCTATTTTTGAAGGTAAGATAAAAGGCGATAGCGAAGGTGCCGAATAGCCAAATAATGGGGATGAGGTAGGGAATCCATTCTAAACCGCCAAGAGCATAATCCGTTCCATATAAATTGCCGTTAAATTCGTTATATAAATTCCATATGATAACAATACTAAGTAGTGAGGGGATCACATATTTAATCAGCCCGTTAAACCAGGTGCCTAAAGTAAATGAACTGTTGGCGTTAACAGCCTGACGAATTTTATCGGCCCCAAGCACCCAGCCGATCATCACACACTCCAATAAACTGACGCCAAGCAGGCTGTAGCTAAATGCCCAGTGATCAAGAATGTCAAGAAGGGTGAGGCCGAGCGTTCCGTTATCCGAAAGGCCCGGATCAATAACCATAGGTAAAGCAAAACAAGCCGAACCGATAACACCGGGCACAGAAACCATCGTAAGGGCTTTCGCGCGGCTGATGCCCAGTTTATCACGCAGCGCACTGACCGGCCCTTCAATAAGGGAAATCGAAGAAGTGACGCCTGCCATTAAAAAGAGCAGGAAGAAAAGCCCGCCGAATATCTTCACCCCGGTGGGAAAATGCGAAATTCCCTGTGGAATGGCGAAGAATGAAAGCGAGAGCGTGGTACCGCCGCTGGGATTGATGGCAAAAGCAAAAAGCAACGAGAAAATGGCAATACCTGCCAGGAATTCAAATCCGCAGTTGAGCAGTGACACTACGAGTGAGTTATTAGTGGTATCAGAATCTTTGGGCAGGTAGGAGGCGTAGGCCGTCATGGTACCGAGGCCGAGTGAGAGTGTAAAGAAAATCTGAGAGAAAGCGCCTTTCCACACTTCAGGCTGCATGATGCCTTCAAAATCGGGGGTAAATAAATACATCATTCCAGAAAAACCGCCTTCGAGGGTAAGCCCGCGAATGATAAGGATGATCATAAACAGCCACATCAGCGGCAAGCAGATTTTTACTGCCCATTCAATAGAATCGGTCCCTTTCCATAAAACAAAAAGGTTGATAGCCCACATCGCTAATACCGCAACAAGCGGCCACCATGTAGCGATAAGGCCGAAGAAATAGACCATCGCACTTACCCCTTCGGTAGGATCTTGCATCGGGGCGAAAGGAGCGGTAGCCCCGGCTTCAAAAAGTCCGCCAAAAGAACCGAAAAGCATGCCGGCGGCCCATCCCAGAATGGTGATATAATACATAGTGATGAAAAGCGCGCTGCCAAGGCTCCACCAGCCTACAAATTCTCCTTTGCGGCCGGTTAATTTATAAAGTGCTTTGGGGAACGCGCTTTGGGTCATCGTTCCGAGGCCAAATTCAAGAACCATCACCGGAATACCAACTGCAAAAAGTGCGAAAAGATAAGGCAGGTAGAAAGCACCGCCGCCATAGGCATACGCATTGGCGCTAAAAAAGACGATGTTGCCAAGCCCGATTGCCGATCCCGACGCGGCCAGTATAAACCCTAATTTTGAATTCCAGTTACCCCGTTTGTTTGTGTCTGTAGTTGCCAAAGATACTCCTGTGTACTTTTATGAGACGATAAATTAAATTTCCTTTAAAATGTAATGACTAAAGATCAGTTACAAGTACTAATTTTGCAAAAAATGTTAAAAAGGGAAAAGGGGTCGGGCAAGGGGTTGCAACCCCTTGTCTCGTTAAGGTGGAACACAGACTACTAAGCTGTGAGGGAGTTGCACTCCCGAACCTCTCCAGCCACGTATGTTCGGGAGCAGAGCTCCCTCACAACTCAGTGTTAATGGATGGATTTAGGTGCCAGGCACTTCAAAAGTGCCTGGCACCTATACAGCTTAATCAAGAAATCATGCTGCCCGGCTTGGCCTCTGTTTCTACGAATTTCAGTGAGCCATCGGCCTCCTCAGCCATTAAAATCATGCCGTTGCTTTCTACGCCCATCAGCTTTTTAGGCGCTAAATTGGCTACTACGCATACTTTTTGTCCTGTTAGGTTTTCCGGATCAAAATCGTTGGCGATGCCCGAAACGATGGTGCGTTTTTCAAAGCCGAGGTCAACGGTAAGCTTCAACAGTTTATCCGCTTTTTCGATGGCTAAAGCTTCAATAATTTCACCTGCACGAATGTCAATTTTCATGCAATCGCTGAATTCAATTTCATCTTTCAACGGTTCAAAATTGCTTTCTTCAGCTTGTTCCATCGTACGTTCTTTTAATTTTTGAAGTTGTTCTTCTACCTGTTCGTTTTCGATTTTTTCAAATAAAATGGCACCTTTTTTAATTACTGATCCGCTTTTGAGTATAGAACCGTCAATATCACCCCATGTTATCTCATTAGAAAGATTCAATTCGGCCCTAAGCTGATTCATTTTATTAGGCAAAATGGGATCAAACAAAGCGCTGAGCGCCGCGGTAATTTGCAGGCACACATGTAGCGTATTGCCGCAAATATCCATGTCTTCTTTTCTCGTTCGCCACGGCTCCATTTCGGTGAAGTATTTGTTGCCGATGCGAGCGAGATTCATCGTTTCGGCGATGGCTTCACGCAGTTTAAACTGCTCGTAAGCCTCGGCGATGTTCTGTTTTTGTTGCTCAATCCGAACCAGCACCTTCTGGTCTTTATCCGTGGGATTTTTCAACTCCGGTACGTTACCATCAAAATATTTATGGGTGAATGAAGTAGTTCGAAATACAAAATTACCCAGAATATCTGCCAGTTCGCTGTTCACTTTATTCTGAAAATCCTGCCATGAAAAATCGGAGTCTTTGGTTTCGGGAAGGATGGTTCCCAGCACGTAACGAAGCAGGTCAGGTTCGAAATCTTCGAGATAATCTTCCAGCCAGACCGCCCAGCCGCGTGATGTGGATAGTTTTTTGCCTTCAAGATTCAAAAATTCATTGGCCGGTACATTTTTTGGCAGTACATAATTGCCGTGGGCCATCAACATGGCGGGAAACATGATGCAGTGAAAAACGATGTTGTCTTTGCCAATGAAATGGATGAGATCGGTTTCATCATCCTGCCAGTAGGTTTTCCATAAATCGGGATCACCCTGCTGTTCCGCCCATCTTTTAGTGGCAGAAATGTAGCCGATGGGGGCATCAAACCATACGTAAAGCACTTTGCCTTCGGCGTCATCGAGAGGGACGGGCACGCCCCAGCTGAGATCGCGTGTTACGGCGCGGTCCGCAAGGCCGTCATCCAGCCAGCTTTTAACCTGTCCCAGCACGTTGGGCTTCCAGTTTTCGCGGCTGTCTATCCATTGCTCCAGCTTCTCTTGAAAATCACCCAGCGGCAGGTACCAGTGCTCGGTTTCGCGGGTTTCGGGAGTATCACCTGTAATAGCACTTTTTGGGTTGATCAGTTCGGCAGGAGAGAGCGAAGTGCCGCAATTTTCGCATTGGTCGCCGTACGCTTCGTCATAACCGCAATTGGGACAAGTGCCCTTCACATAGCGATCGGGCAGAAACATCTTCGCTTTGGGATCATAAAGCTGTTCCTCAGTTTTTTTGATGAAAACGCCCTCATCATACAGCTTTTTGAAAAAATCCTGTGAGGTTTCGTAATGAACGGGTGAACTGGTTCGCCCGTAATAATCAAAAGAGATGCCGAAATCTTCGAATGCCTGTTTGTTTTTGAAATGAAAACGGTCTACGATGTCCTGCGGTGT
>DASSAY010000314.1:0-2346 GCA_035699185.1 Balneolaceae bacterium
AATTATCTTCTAACTCTCATCCATTACATTCATTCGCATGAATATGCAATAGCAATGATACCTTTCGCTAAATATTTTGGTTTAAATCGTACCAAAAAACTTTTGTTATGCGTCGCATTTTTTTAATCGCTATCTCCGCGATATTCGTCCTGCAGGCTTGCGCGCCGGAGCCGGTGTTAAGGCTTAAGTCTCAGGCTGAGGAACAACAGACTTCGTACTACCAGGGCATTGAATATGTTTACCAACAAAAAGACAGTGTCGAGGTGATCGTCAGTTACTACAAACATTCTCGCGACCTTTTTATGATGACGGTGGAAGTTTTTAATAATTCAAACCGGGTTGTTCGCATCAACCCAGCCGCTTTTGCCTATAAAGCTTATGAGGGAGAAAACCCTGAAAAGGTTACAAAATTTCTGTCTATGGCTCAGGCTAAAAATCCGGAGGAGAAAATGCTGGCGATTGATATGGAATTATCACGCCAGCGGGCGGATCAAAAAGCGGATAATACTTGGTTTTTTATAGCACAGGGACTAACGTTCGTGGGAGGCGCTACCGCAGATACGTATGAGGAACGGGAAGATGCGGCAGAACAGTTTGTAGCGAATACGATTGTTCATCAGGCAGATCGCGAAGAGTTTCACTATGATCAGTACAGCCTAAAGCAGCAGCGAAAAGTGTGGCGGCTGGATGCCCTTCGAATCACCGATCTTTTACCGGGCGAAAATGTGAGGGGAATCGTTTTCTTTAGCACCAACCCGGATGCGGAACTGTATGATATTTTAATCAACCTTGAAGATCTTCAATTCGATTTTTGGTTCCGGCAGATTAAATATTATCCGTAGTCCTAAAGAAGACAAGGGGTTGCAACCCTTGTCTTTCTTTGCTCACAAACTCAAAACCACATCCACAATCTTCTGCCTCAAGGGGCCCAAATTATAGTAGTAGCCATTCTCTTGCCTCCCCACATTTTCACGATTAGTGAGCAAGATGATGGACAAGTCGTATTCAGGCATGGCAACAATACTGGTTCCGGTAAAGCCGGTATGTCCGAACGTTCCGGCAGGAGCTCCTTCGGCTGAGATGAAATCCAAATCCATTGCCCAGCCGAGTGCATTGCCATATTTGTCTTTGGTGAGAAAGGTATCAATAACGGCTTCGGAGATTATTTGCTTTCCCTGGTAACGTCCCCCGTTCAGCAAGAGATTAACCAGTTTCTGCAGGTCATCTACGGTTGAAAAGAGGCCGGCATGTCCCGCTACACCGCCATTGGCGTACCAGGCATTGCCATCACTCACTTCACCCTTTAAGGTATATTGCCGCCAGCCGTTCCATGAATGGGGATCCACGTTCACCCTGTAGCCGAAGTGATCATCATAAACCATTTGCTTTTCAAAAGGGTTGCCGTGAGAGGTAGCGGCAATTTTTTGGAACCCTTTTTCAAGAGGATTGAAAGTGGTGTGATTTAGATTCAGCAGCTGATACAAGTTTTGCTGCAGGAAGACATCCAGCGGCTGGCCGGTAATGCGTTCAATAATATCACCCAACAGCATAAAGCCGAGGTCGCTGTAGTGACGTGCCTCGCCTACTTGCCATTTGAGGGGCATGCCGGCAATCACTTTATAGCGTTCTTTTTTATTCGAAGCTTTGTAATAGAGCGGGTACCACTGGCGCAGCCCCGATGAATGAGTTAGCAAATGACGAACCGTAATCTTTTTCTTTGGCCCGGTTTTGAATTCCGGCAGCCATTTATAAATCGGATCATCCAGCTGCAGCTTTCCGGCATCAACCAGCAGCATAACGCCAAAGATGGTGGCACAAACTTTGGTGAGTGAAGCTAAATCGAAGAGATGCTCTACCGTCATGGGAATCGGTTCTTTCAGTGGTTTCATTCCATAGCGGTATTTTTGCGCGTAACCATAAGCTTCGCGATGAAGAATAGAATCACCCTGCTGAACGCGGATGACCGCACCGGGAATATGTCCCGCTTTAATTTCGCTTGAAATGAGACTGTCAATGGCGGGTATATTTCCGATGCTTTTTGTGTTTTGTGATGCGGACGTTTTACATCCGCAGAACAAAATAAATATAAGAAATCCGATAAATGGGAAGAGCTTATTCATTTTTAAACTGATTTTTACTGTATCTAAGGCCTTAGGCGGCGCCGGAATCTATCGAAAAATTCCCACTTTTCACTTTTCACTTTTCGGAATGATGCTAATTTTTCCGTCTTTTTCCAAAACCGCGTATTTAACCTGTTCAAGGCTCTCGAGACCCTGATCGCGCCGTGCCGCTTCGAGGATATCATTCATTTCTATTTGCGCGTTTTGCATATTTTCTTCGATAAGT
>DASSAY010000315.1:0-2495 GCA_035699185.1 Balneolaceae bacterium
CCGGTCCCGGACGTCCAGCAGATGCCGGAATAACCGAAGACGTAATTCGTGAAATGGGTGAACAAACTCCAATTTTAGGCGTTTGTTTAGGACACCAAGCTATTGGAGAAGTCTTTGGGGGAAAAGTGATTTATGCTCCCAAACTGATGCATGGCAAAACATCAAAAATTAAGCATGACGGGAAATCGATTTTCAGGAATATTCCTGATGGATTTACGGCTACCCGTTATCATTCGTTGGTACTTGATCCCGGGCAAATTCCCGATGAACTGGAAATTTCAGCCCAAAGCGAAGACGGTGTGATAATGGGAATTCGCCATCAAAAATATCCCATTGAAGGAATTCAGTTTCACCCTGAAAGTATTTTAACAGTTGAAGGGCCCGCTATTATTAAAAATTGGCTTCATCAAACTTCTACTAAGATGGTAAAGTAAATTTTAAATAATACTCATAGTAAGTTGATATGGAGTTAGTTATTGATTTTAAAGAAATGCTTGAAAAGATAGTCCGACAAGAAGATTTATCGGCAGATGAAGCTTGTTTTGCTCTTGAATCAATCATTTCCGGAAACATAGAAAATGAACAGATTGCCGCCTTTTTAACAGCCATGCGGTCGAAAGGAGAAACCACCGCTGAGCTTACGGCTTTTGTAAAAGTAATGCGCGAAGCGGCCATAAAACCCGAAGTTGATACAACCGGTGCTGTTGATCTATGCGGAACAGGCGGTGACTGTTCAGGGACCTTCAATATTTCAACCGCCGCTATGTTTGTAGTGGCCGGGGCAGGCATTCCGGTATTAAAACATGGCAATCGCAGCGTATCCAGCAAGAGCGGCAGTACAGATGTATTGGAAGCGCTGGGAATAATCGCAGATCTCCAAAAAGATCAGGTAGAACAGGTTTTTGAAGAAACGGCGATGATGTTTATGTTCGCTCCCAATTTTCATCCCGCGATGAAATATGTAATGGCAGCACGTCGATCACTGGGAATCCGAACATTTTTCAATATTTTGGGACCGCTGCTGAATCCGGCGGGAGTGAAACGGCAGTTTATCGGCGCATACAGCAAAAAAGTGGCTCGTCAAATCGCCCGTATCCTTGCTAATTTGGATACTGAGTTTGCATATACCGTTAATGCTCATGATGGCTTAGATGAAGTAAGCCTGTGTGCACAGTCCGAAATCTTTGAACTAAATGGACAAATGGTTACTGAATCTAAAGTATTTGATCCCCGCTCACTGGGATTTGAATGGACAGAACTTTCCGAGCTGCAGGGCGGGGATGCTGGTCATAACGCCAAAATAATTAGCACTATTTTATCGAATGAAGCAACCCCGGCTCAGCGCGATGTTATTCTACTCAATGCTATTTTTGGAATTCATGCCTCAGGTAAAGTGGACACTTTGGCTGAAGCTAAAGAATTAGCCGAAGAAAGTCTTAAATCCGGCCAAGCGCTGAAAGCTTTGGAGCGTTTTATGGAATCTACTAATGATGCTGTTAGTGCTAATTAAAGGTGTTGGTGAAGAATTGAATAAGAATAAAACATCTTTTAAAACTACTTACGGAACCCCTCTTGCACCTCCCCTTGAGAAGGGGAGAAATCTCCTCCTTTTCAAGGAGGGGCGCAGGGGTGGTTGTGCTTAATAGAACTGGCAATTATGGCAACAATACTTGATAAAATAGTAGAACAGACTGCTTCTGACCTGCAAAAAAGGAAGAAGGAAATTACCTTTAATGAATTGGAATCCTTTGAGTTATATGAAAAACCTTCGAGATATTTTAAGAAGGCACTTCGGCTTGAAAATGATGTAGCTATTATTGCTGAAATTAAAA
The DNA here is from genome assembly GCA_035699185.1 of Balneolaceae bacterium. Taxonomy (GTDB): domain Bacteria; phylum Bacteroidota; class Rhodothermia; order Balneolales; family Balneolaceae; genus Fodinibius. The sequence continues at coordinate 1,833 of DASSAY010000315.1, forward strand.
AAGCATCTCCTTCAAAAGGGCTCATCCGTAAGGATTTTGATCCGGCTAAAATAGCAGTTCAATATGAAAAAGGAGGGGCATCAGCTATTTCAATTCTGACAGATGAACCTGCTTTTAAGGGGAGCTTGAAATATTTAGAAACAGCATCAAAAGAAGTTTCTATTCCTTTGTTGCGCAAAGATTTTATTATTGATCCATACCAGGTGAAAGAAGCCAAAGCTTATGGCGCTGACGCGGTACTTTTGATTGCTACCATCACCAGCGGTAATCAGCTGGAAGAGCTTCTGCATGCTACGAATGAATTCGGATTACAGGCACTTGTGGAATGCTACTCAGAAGAAGACTTGGAGCAGCTCAATTTTGACCTGGTTGATATTTTAGGCGTCAACAACCGTGATTTACATACCTTTGAAGTTGATCTCCATCGCGGTATCGATTTGCTTCATAAAGCGCCCAAAGGAACGGTGTTGGTTTCAGAAAGCGGACTAAGCACCGCAGAGGATTTGCAATTGCTGCTCAAAGAGGGAATTCATGCTGCATTAATCGGCGAATATTTCATGCGACAACCCGCCCCGGGACAAGCGGTAAAGGAAATGAAGGAGGAATTGCGAGAATTGAGAAATCAAGGCAAGAATGTCCCCCTTTGGGATTAAGGGGGATGAC
>DASSAY010000316.1:0-7423 GCA_035699185.1 Balneolaceae bacterium
CCGGAATGTAATATCGGTGATTCCATCTTTTAATCAAACCACAACGAAAAACTTACAAATGGTTTCCCTTTCAAAAATATCGGTGATTCCATCTTTTAATCAAACCACAACCTTAAATCAATTCTCCAATTTTTTAGTCGCAATATCGGTGATTCCATCTTTTAATCAAACCACAACGAAGTTTTATGTATAGCCTATGAAAGCATGAATATCGGTGATTCCATCTTTTAATCAAACCACAACAACCGTGACGGAGGATCGAAGGCTGGAAGGGTTGATATTGTAATTCTCCGCTCGTCTCCAATGCCAATTGATGGAATCATCTGTGGTAGCAGCTGAATTAATCAAACATCAATAAGTCCAGGTTCTTACGAGTAAAGCATGCGGTACAGGTTCAAAAAATGCAGGCTTAAGTTTTGATTCATTGAAATGGTTTTGGTACTATGGCAGGAATCCAAAGCGGGATTAGAACTCTTAGCCAATAATTTTGTACCCATGAAAAATATACTTTTGTTGTTTACTTTTTTAACTATTTCGGTTGCGGCGGGCGCACAGTCATCAAAAGATTCGCTGACAGCCGCTGATTACGACCGGGCAACACGTTTTCTCTATCCCAACACCGTTTCTTATATAGATCACGGGCGGATAAACCCACATTGGATTGACAATGATCGTTTTTGGTTTCGCGACGTGACGGCAAAGGGGGGTACATTTATTCTTGTAGATGCGCGGAAAGGTACACGTACGATGGCTTTCGATCATCAAAAGCTGGCCGCCGCCCTTTCAAAAGCTGCCGACAAAAACTATTCAGCGACCATGCTTCCGTTTCGATCATTCCGATATATAAACAATGGGCAAGCTATTACTTTCGAGGAAAACGACACAAGTTGGAAGTGTGAATTAGATACTTACCAATGCAAGGTTATAGATGAAAAAACAAGGGGCAATTCCAGTTATGGGAGGAAGCAGGTGATTTCACCCAATGGAGAGCTGGCGGCATTTATCAGAGACTATGATTTATGGGTACGAAATTTAGAAACCGGCGAAGAAATACCGCTTACAACCAAAGGTATCAAAAACTTCGGCTATGCCACAGATAACGCTTCGTGGCGCCATAGCGACCGGCCGATATTGCGTTGGTCGCCTGATTCTAAAAAAATCGCTACTTACAGGCAGGACCAGCGCAACGTCAGCAATATGTACCTGGTGAGTACCGAAGTAGGCGAGCCGCATCTCGAAAAGTGGAAATATGTTTATCCGGGCGATTCGACTATTATGAAAATACATCGGGTGATTATTGATGTTGAAAACCGAAAAGTAATTCCGTTGGAAATTTCACCCGACCCCCGGCGCTCCACTCAACTGGATGATATCACAAATGACGGCCACCTGGCGGATGTGCAATGGAGCCCGGACGGGAGCAAGCTGGCCTTTGTTTCTACTGGCCGCTATCATAAAATTGAAAAAGTACGTATTGCGGATGCCGCCACCGGCGAGGTGCGCGAAATTTTTAAGGAAAAAGTACCTACACAATTCAGCTCTGGTTATGGGGGTGTGAACTGGCGCTATCTGCCGGAATCGCAAGAATTCATCTGGTATTCCCAACGCGACAATTGGGGGCATCTTTATTTATATGACGCAAAGTCCGGCCGGTTGAAGCACAAAATTACAGAGGGTGAATATACCGTTTCAAACATATACAAAGTAGATCAGCAAAATCGCGTTATTTATTTCAGTGCTTATGGCCTGGATGAAGAGAATCCTTATTTTGCCAAATTGGCTAAAATCAATTTTGATGGCAGCGGTTTTAAAGTGTTGACTCCCGAATCAGGTAATCACCGCATCAGTTTTTCTCCCTCTGAAGAGTATTTTATTGACAGCTATTCCAAACCGGACGTACCGCCCGTGACGGTGTTGCGTGACCTTGATGGTGAAATTATCCTGACGTTGGCCAAAACAGATATTTCCCGGTTGTTAGCACAGGGCTGGGAGCCGCCTAAACCCTTTAAAGTAAAAGCTCACGACGGCGAAACCGATATTTACGGATTGATGTACCTACCCACTCATCTCAACCCGAATAAAAAATATCCCATCATTGATTATATCTATCCGGGCCCTCAAGGCGGAAGCGTAGGCAGCTGGTCATTTAGTCCGGCCAGGGGTGATAATCAGGCGCTGGCAGAGCTCGGATTTGTGGTGGTGGAAATCGTGGGAACCTGCAATCCACGGCGGACGAAAGCCTTTCAGGATATGTGCTATGGACACATGGCTACAAATACCTTACCTGATCAGATTGCAGCAATCCGTCAACTCGCAGACCGCTATCCGTTTATTGATACCACTCGCGTAGGTATTTGGGGGCATTCCGGCGGCGGATTTGCCACGGCTGCAGCCATGTTCCGCTATCCCGATTTCTTTGATGTAGGCATCTCAGAATCCGGTAATCATGATAACCGAAATTATGAATCCGACTGGGGCGACCGCTTTAATGGACCGATAAGCGACAGTGCTTATGCCGCGCAGGCCAATCAAAACTATGCAGAAAACCTGGAAGGAAAGCTAATGCTGGTTGTTGGGATGATGGACAGCAACGTTCCGCCCCAAAATACAATGCTGGTTGTTCAGGCATTGATCGAAGCAAATAAAGATTTTGATTTGATCGTTTACCCCAATGCCCGTCATGGTTACGGAAAGCATTATTACTATCAAATGCGCCGCCGCTGGGATTACTTCGTGAAACATTTGCTCGAAAAAGAACCACCGAAGGAATACAAGATAAGCTTCGATTAAGATTCTAATAACAGTAAATATTCCGAAGCCTGGACATTTTCTTGGGAAGACTTTTGAGGTGAGAAGTTCTTGCCCTCATGAGAGTGATGAAAAAATCAGAATCTTTGAATATTAAACAAAGACGAAGTACTTCATCATTCGACATTCCTTGTTGAATGTTCTGCAGTTCTGGCAAGCTTGCTCTCCGAAGCCTTGCGCGTAGGAGAGCAGAGGTGGAGGGTCTACTACGCCAAGGCTCTGTAGACTAAAGATTCGAACTCAAAGTAGTCGTTTTTTCATCCAGGCAATACCCGATCCGGTTTTAAAATATTTTTCGAGTTCACGTGCTTTTTCTCGTGAATCAACAGCTACAAATGTTTTCAATGCAAAAGGAGCATATGCCTTTGTCGATTGATTTTTCTCTGAATTATGCTCTTGTAGTCTTTCTTTTAAACGATTTGAAAACCCGACATACGTAAAGTCTTTCTCTATACTCTCCAAAACATAAACATACCACATAACCAAAGTATTTATGGGAATAAGCTCAGAACGCCAGATAAATCAATAGCATAGCAACAGGAAAAAAAGAGTGCTTGCTCTCCGAAGCCTTGCGCGTAGGAGAGCGGAGGTGGAGGGATTCGAACCCCCGGAACCGTAAAAACGATTCAGCGGTTTTCGAAACCGCCCCATTCGACCACTCTGGCACACCTCCTGTACAAATTGCAACTTGTCCTATGAAAGAAAATAGGCTATATTCCAAAGCTTTGAATCCAATCAAAATACAGCTTAAAAAAACCAAATAAAAGGGCCATAGTTTTGAAAATGAAACTCACCGATTTCAAATTTGATACCGATGATTTTAATGTACCGGAAGAGCCGGCAGAGCCGCGTGACGACGCAAAATTAATGGTGTTGAACCGGGAAGAAGAGACGATATCACACGAAAAATTTTCTGACATTCATAAATATTTTAACGAGGGTGATGTATTAGTTTATAATAACACCAAAGTTTTCCCCGCGCGCTTAAAGGGAAAGAAAGAAAAAACCGACGCGAACATAGAAGTTTTTCTGCTTCGCGAGCTCGTGCCCGAAAATATGCTTTGGGATGTACTTGTCGAGCCGGCACGAAAAATCCGGATTGGCAATAAGCTGTATTTTGGTCATGATTTGATGGCAGAAGTAATCGATAATACCACTTCGCGAGGACGTACCATCCGTTTTCTGTTCGAGGGCTCCAACGAGGAGCTTTACCAGATTCTGGATGAAATCGGCGAAATGCCTCTTCCGCCCTACATCGATCGGGAGCCGGTGGAGGAAGACAAAGAACGCTATCAGTCTATTTTTGCTAAAGAGCGCGGCTCGGTCGCGGCCCCGTTTGCGGCGATGCATTTCACCCCCGAACTCGTCGAAAAACTGGAAGATAAAGGAGTGGATTTGGTGCCCATTACCCTGCATATCGGCTGGGGGACTTTCCGTCCCGTTGAGGTTGAAGATTTGACCAAACATCGAATGGATTCTGAAAATTATAACATTTCCCGGGAAACGTCGGAAAGGGTCAACAAGGCATTAAAGAGTAAGAAGAACAAAGTGGTTGCCTGCGGTACCACGGCTACGCGCACCATCGAAACCAGCATTACGGCCAGCGGCATTTCAAAAGCCGGCACGGGGTGGACGGATAAGTTTATTTATCCTCCTTACGATTTTAAGATAACCGAAAGCCTGATTACTAACTTCCATCAGCCTGAATCTACGATGCTGATGCTCGGATCTGCCTTTGCCGGCTTCGATTTTCTGAAGAAAGCCTACCAGGAAGCCCTCGAAAACGATTATCGCTTCTTTGCCTTCGGCGACGCGATCATCATTATTTAAGTATTTAAGAAGTGATTAGAAAAGAGTAATAAAATCTGTCTTTTCACTTCTTACTTCTTGCTACTTATTACTTTCTACTAAAAAACGTGACCACGAAAGCACTTATCATTCCCGCTGCCGGTTCAGGAACACGCTTGGGTGAGCAAATTCCTAAGTCTTTTATAAAATTATCCGGCTGCCCGATTTTAGCACATACCCTGCGAAGGTTTTTGCCGTTAAAAGGCTTAGTGCAAATTATAATAGCGACTTCCGAAGATTTTTTGAGTGAAGCCCGGCAGATTTTGAAAACCGAGGCGCCGGAAAGTATAAAAACAAGCGCTATTGCGGGAGGCAAAGAACGTCAACATTCCATTGGCAACGCTTTGAATGAGCTTTTGGAGGCCGATCTCGTTATCATTCATGATGCGGTTCGTCCCTTTGTAAAGCTCAATCACATCGATGCTTGTTGCAAGGCGGCATCAGAAACGGGAGCGGCTCTGCTTGGCGTCCCCGCTAAAAATACGATTAAAGAAATTGATGATGAGCATTTCATTCGCCGAACTCCCGATCGCGAATCACTTTGGCAGGCACAGACGCCTCAGGTATTCAAAAAGCAGTTAATTGTTGAAGCCTACAGGCAAGCGATGAATGAAAATTATATCGGTACCGATGATGCATCACTCGTTGAAAAACTGGGACAAAAAGTGAAAATGATCAAAGGCGATCCATCCAATTTTAAGATCACTTATCCCGTTGATTTACAGCTGGCGCGGTTGCTAATTGAAGAACAAGAATGATAGATATGCGAATTGGCTACGGTTATGACATCCATCGCTTGGCTGAAGACCGCCCGTTGATTCTCGGCGGCGTGGACATTCCTTTTGCAAAAGGATTGGTTGGTCATTCCGATGCTGATGTCTTGCTTCATGCCATCATTGATGCCTTGCTCGGCGCCTGCGCCCTCGGCGATATTGGGCAACATTTTCCTGATACCGATAAAGCCTTCAAAAATATCGACAGCCGCAAATTGCTTAGAAAGGCGTGCGAGTTAATCACCCGTGAACAGTACCGGATTATAAATATTGATGCTACTATTGTTGCCGAACGCCCAAAGCTGTCACCATATATCTCAAAGATGCGGAAAAATATCGCGGAAGACCTGAATATAGAGCCTGGCCAGGTTTCGGTAAAAGCAACAACCTCCGAGGAAATAGGTCCCGAAGGCACAGGCAAAGGTATTTCAGCCCGGGCCATAGTGTTACTAACCGGTGTTGAGTGATGATTGACCAGTTCGTACACCAAGCCGTTCAATTTATCAACACGCTGCCGCCGCTAAGTATCTATTTAATCTTCTTTGGCATCGCTTATATCGAAAATATCATTCCGCCTATTCCGGGTGATGTGCTGGTTGCCTTCGGCGGTTATCTGGCAGCGGAATCGGTAATTGGACTTGCTCCCGTTTATTGTTTGACTGTAGCTGCATCAGTGATGGGCTTTATGACGGTTTACTGGGTGGGCAGCGGATGGGGGGATCAAATAAAACAGAACCCGAAGCATTTTTGGTTGATCCGGTTTATTCCCCTGAAATACCTCAACAAAGTGCGCGACTGGATGAAGCGCTGGGGGCTGCGAGTGGTGCTGGCAAATCGCTTTTTAGCGGGGGCCAGATCCGTGATTTCTTTAACCGCGGGTTTAAGTCATACGCGGATCAGTTACACCGTAATTTGTTCTGCGATAAGTTCTCTTTTATGGAACGGAATCTTGCTCGGATTTGGATGGATCGTGCACGAAAATTGGGCATCTATTGGAGAATATCTCTCGGTCTATGGGCAGATTATTTTAGCTGCTATAGCATTATTCATTGTTATTAAGCTGGCAACGTATTTTTTCCGCCAGAAAAAGGCTACTTGATTTAGTTTAAATAAAAAGGTTTTTTATAAGACTTTAATGTTGACAAAAATAAAACAAGTTCTTAGTTTTCGGGTCTTTCGGCTACAGATAGGTACGTCCAGCAAAACCGCTGTCAGCAGAAAAGAGCAACGGCCCGAAAATGAGTCGGGATACCGGATAAAGGTATTGAAATCAGGCCAGTGTAGCTCAGGGGTAGAGCAACGGTTTTGTAAACCGTCGGTCGTCGGTTCGAATCCGGCCACTGGCTCATGTATCTTTTTGGTTTTAAATCATTGCGATTTAAAACCCATTTTTTTGAATTATTGATTTATAGCGGGGGGATACCAAAGCGGCCAACTGGGGCAGACTGTAAATCTGTTGTCGTAAGACTTCGTAGGTTCGAATCCTGCTCCCCCCACAAGGAAATTGCTGGTTAGTTGATTTACTGATTGAATGAGTTAAGCTCTTCATTCAACAATTCAACCACTCAACAATTTAAAAGCGGGCGTAACTCAATTGGTAGAGTGTCACCCTTCCAAGGTGAATGTTGCCGGTTCGACTCCGGTCGCCCGCTCGTCCCTTTTTGGGAATCGCACCTAAGCCGTTATAGCTCAGGGGTAGAGCACTTCCATGGTAAGGAAGGGGTCGTCGGTTCAATTCCGACTAACGGCTCAAGAAGTGTTGCGAAATCCGCACTGGCGGAGCTTTTGAATAATTAACTGTAAATTTTTTCACTCATGGCAAAAGAGACCTTTCAGCGGGATAAACCGCACGTAAACATAGGAACCATCGGCCACGTAGATCATGGCAAAACCACGACGACCGCGGCGATCACGAAAGTGATGGCCAAGCACTACGGCGGGGTAGCCCGCGATTTCGCGTCCATCGATAACGCGCCTGAAGAAAAAGAGCGCGG
>DASSAY010000317.1:0-7795 GCA_035699185.1 Balneolaceae bacterium
TCGAATTCAGTATTGACGCCGATAATGTAGTTACGATTAAAGGGAAGAAAGGTAGTGATACCTTGCAGATACATCCCGGTATTACTGTTGAGAAAAAAGACGACGAACTTCTTGTAAACCGAAATTCGGACCAAAAAGACGATCGTTCGCTCCATGGCCTGTATCGATCCCTGATTGATAATATGGTAGTCGGAGTAACGGAAGGCTATAAAAAGGAACTCGAAATTATCGGGGTTGGATTTCGTGCATCATTAAGCAACGGAGTTCTTGAATTGACGCTCGGTTTTTCTCATCCTATTTATTTTGTAGCCCCTGATGGAATTGATCTTGAAGTGGATACAAAATCCAGGAAAAATCCTATGGTGATTGTATCAGGAATTAATAAAGAGTTAGTTGGCCAGGTGGCCGCTAAGATTCGATCATTACGTCCCCCCGAGCCTTATAAAGGCAAAGGTATTCGATATGTTGATGAATGGGTACGTAGAAAAGCCGGAAAATCTGCTGCTAAAGCTTAAAAGGAATTATTACGATGGAAAAGACAAAGAAGAAAAAGTTACGCCGCGACAAAATTCGTCGCCGCATTCGCGCAACAATTCGCGGAACGGCAGAACGTCCCCGGTTGAATGTGTACAAAAGCAATAAACATGTATACGCGCAACTGGTTGATGATCTCAATAACCAAACGCTTATTGCCGCTTCTACTCAAACCGAAAGTATTGCCGGTGAAACAGAAGGCAAAAGCAAGAAGGAAGCAGCTGAAGCAGTCGGTAAATATCTGGCTAAAGTTGCAGACGAGAAAGGAATTAATAAAGCCGTTTTTGACCGAAGCGGTTATAAATATCACGGCGTAGTTAAAGCACTTGCAGACGGTGCCCGCGAAGGTGGATTAGACTTTTAAATAAATTACATCATGCCTAAAGTAAGAAGAAGACATAATATTGCACCCGGCAACCTCAATCTTGAAGAAAAACTGGTTCACATAAACCGGGTTTCTAAAGTGGTTAAAGGTGGTCGTCGTTTCAGTTTTAATGCTATTGTTGTTGTTGGCAATAAAGAAGGCATTGTAGGGCACGGCCTTGGAAAAGCAAATGAAGTTTCCGATGCGATCCAAAAAGGATTCGACAACGCTAAAAAGAATCTCATTAAAGTTCCGATGACCAAAACAGGCAGTATTTATCATACCATTACCGGTAAGGAGGGCGCAGGTGAAGTATTGCTTCGCCCCGCCTCGGAAGGTACCGGAGTTATCGCCGGCGGGCCTGTAAAAGCACTGCTTGATGTTGCCGGCCTGCACAACATTCTGACAAAATCTGTCGGATCTTCGAACCCTCATAACATGGTAAAAGCCACTTACAACGGGTTGAAAAACCTTACCGATCCGCTTGAAGTTGCCGAACGACGAGGAGTATCGCTGAACAAAGTATTTGAAGGCTAATTGTTTTAACGAATTTAAGAATTAAGAACGATGGATTTAAGTAACTTAAAAGCTCCAAAGCCGAACAAAAAAGATCGTAAGCGTATTGGCCGCGGACAAGGTTCCGGCTATGGAAGTCACACGGTAGGCAAAGGTCGTGACGGGCAACGTTCAAGAAGTGGTTTTAATGAAAAGCCCTGGTTTGAAGGCGGTCAAATGCCCCTGCAGCGTCGTGTACCCAAGTTTGGGTTTAAAAACCGGTTTCGCAAAGAATATACTGCTGTAAATACCGGTACTATTCAGGCATTTATTGAAGCGGGACAGTTGGACAAAAAGATTAGTATAGCCGACCTGCAAAAAGCGGGATTGATTGGCAAAGGTGACTTAGTTAAACTTCTTGGTGACGGTGAAATCGAAGCCAAGGTGGAAATTGAAGTTCATAAAGCCAGTAAATCGGCACAAGAAAAAGTTAAGGAAGCCGGCGGAAGCGTAACAATCGCTAAGAATTAATAACCAGATAGCTACCTGTTAAATGAGTATGATAGAGAACTTTCGGAATATTTTTAAGATTGAGGAGCTCAAGAACCGTATCCTCTACGTAGTCGGTATCCTGATGGTGTACCGGATCGGAAGTTATATCACCATTCCGGGCGTAGATGCCACTCAGCTGGTAACCAATACCGGCAATCCCACCGGTCTGCTTGGCCTTTTTGATATGTTTGTGGGTGGCGCTTTTTCCCGTGCCGGGGTATTCGCGCTGGGAATTATGCCCTACATTACGGCCTCTATTATTATTCAGTTGATGGGGGCAGTAGTACCTTACTTTCAAAAGCTCCAGCGTGAAGGCGAAGAAGGGCGGCGAAAAATTAACCGCCTCACCCGATATGGAACTGTTGGAATTACCCTGATACAAGCTATCGGCTTTGCTATCAACCTTATGGCCACCTCACCAAGCGCTATTGTAGTGAGTGATATCACCTTCGTGCTTACCTCAATGATTGTTTTAACAGCCGGTACCGCATTTGTAATGTGGCTGGGTGAACGAATTACAGAACGCGGAATCGGAAATGGTATCTCTATTTTGATTATGATCGGTATCATTGCCCGGCTTCCGGTAAGCTTGGTGAACGAAGTAACCACCAAGAGCAACCTGATCATCGTTATTGTTGAACTTGCCGCGCTGATTCTGGTAATCGCTGCCTCGGTATTGTTGACCCAGGGCGTTCGAAAAGTTCCTGTTCAATATGCGAAACGCGTGGTAGGGCGAAAAGTTTATGGCGGTACTACCCAATACTTACCGTTGCGGGTAAACGCGGCCGGTGTGATGCCCATTATTTTTGCTCAATCAATCATGTTTATCCCGAGTACCATCGGTACCTTTTTCCCTGACAGCCAAACCGTGCAAATGTTAACGGCTTGGTCGAGTGACTTTACGGGAATTACGTACTCCATTGTGTTTGGAATAATCGTAGTATTCTTTACATACTTTTATACAGCCATTACCGTTAACCCACGTGAAATGGCTGATACCATGAAACGTCAGGGCGGGTTCATTCCGGGCGTGCGTCCGGGTAACCAAACCGTTGAATTTATTGACAATATCCTGACCAAAGTAACACTGCCCGGCTCCATTTTCCTGGCTCTGATAGCTATCTTACCTGCATTTGCAGCGCGGCTGGGAGTAACTCCCGGATTTGCCATGTTCTACGGCGGAACCAGCTTGCTGATTATCGTCGGTGTGGCATTAGATACCCTGCAGCAAATAGAAAGCCACTTGATGATGCGTCATTATGATGGCTTCATGAAAACCGGAAAGATGAAAGGACGTCGAAGGGCCGGATGATTTTCTTAAAAAGTGAGTCGGAAATTGAAAAGATGCGGGAAAGTGCTCAACTTGTTTCCCGGACACTCGCGGAAGTGGCAAAATTTATTGAACCGGGCGTTACTACTGCAAAATTAGATCGCATCGCTGAAGATTTCATTCAGAAAAATGATGCCCGGCCCGCGTTTAAAGGGTATGGGCCCGCGAACAATCCGTTTCCCGCTTCACTCTGTATTTCAATTAATGAAGAAGTGGTTCATGGCATTCCCAGCGAAAAGCGCAAGCTGAAAGAAGGTGATGTCGTTTCCATTGATTGCGGGGTTGAGAAGGATGGTTATTTTGGCGATCATGCATACACTTTTGCTGTAGGTGATTGTGATGATGAGCTAATTCGTTTGCTTCGAACCACACTTGAATCACTCTATAAAGGAATTGATCAAGCGGTACATGGCAATAAAATCGGAGATATCTCGAACGCCATACAGACTTACTGTGAAAAGGAAGATTTTGGTGTTGTTCGGGATCTGGTAGGCCACGGATTAGGAAAGTCGCTTCATGAAGATCCCTCGGTCCCTAATTTTGGCAGGGCAGGAAGAGGTCCACGTTTGCGTTCAGGAATGACTTTAGCTATAGAACCTATGATTACGCTCGGTTCTTGGCAAGTAGAAACAAAAAGTGATGGCTGGACCGTAGTAACAAGTGATAGCAAAGTGGCCGCCCATTATGAGCATGATATAGCAGTACATGAAGGAAAGGCTGAAATTCTCAGTACATTTGATTATATTATGGAGATAACGAAAAATCGAATTAAGGCAGATATCTAAAAATGGCAAAAGAGGAGCCGATTAAGCAAGACGGTGAAATTATTGAAGCATTACCTAACGCACAATTTCGCGTAGAGCTTGATAACGGGCATGAGATTTTAGCTCATGTTTCTGGAAAAATGAGAATGTATTATATTAAAATTCTTCCCGGTGACCGTGTTGCCGTGGAAATGTCTCCTTATGATTTGAGTAAGGGACGCATCACGTATCGTTATAAATAACTTTTTAATTATAAAGCAGTAATACAATGAAGACAAGATCTTCAGTCAAAAAAAGAAGTCCAGACGACAAAATTGTTCGACGCAATGGTCGTGTGTATGTAATTAACAAAAAAAATCCGCGCCACAAGCAACGGCAAGGGTAGTAAATTCTTAATTTTAGATTTTGAATTTTGAATAAAAAGAAATTCATAATTCATAATTCATAATTCATAATTCAACAAATGGCACGAATTGCTGGAATTGATTTACCAAAAGAAAAACGAGGCGTAATTGGGTTAACCTACATTTACGGCATCGGTCTGTCTACCGCTCAGGATATTCTTGATGAAGCGAATATAGACCGCGACACAAAGGTCAAAGACTGGACCGATGATGAAGTTTCCCGGCTTCGCCAGGTGATAGACAATGAATATAAAGTTGAAGGGGCTTTACGCAGTGAGGTAAAGCAAAACATTCGACGATTGATCGAAATCGGTTCATACCGGGGAACCCGACATCGCAAAGGGTTACCCGTCCGCGGACAAAGAACTCAAACTAACGCGCGTACCCGAAAAGGTAGGCGTCGCACGGTAGCCGGCAAAAAGGCAGCTCCAAGAAAATAAGGAAATTTAAGATATGGCAAAGAGACAACGAAGACCTGCAGGACCAAAGAAAAAACGAAGAAAGCAGCTTTCAGACCCGAATGGAATGGTCTTTATCAAAGCTACTTTTAACAACGTTATGGTTACCATCACCGATGCAGATGGAAATGCCATTTCATGGTCATCAGCCGGAAAAGAAGGTTTTAAAGGATCACGAAAAAATACGCCTTATGCTGCACAGCTAAGTGCCGAAACGGCAGCTACAACCGCTCATGAAATGGGTTTGCGGCGAGTAGAAGTTTTTGTAAAAGGTCCGGGTTCCGGCCGTGAAGCTGCGGTAAGAGCGTTAGCATCAAGCGGGCTCGAAGTGACATCTATAAAAGATCGCACTCCCATCCCACACAATGGCTGCAGGCCACCTAAACGACGAAGAGTTTAAAGAAGAAATTTTTATAAATTATGGCAAGATACAGAGGCCCCAAACAAAAGAAGGCACGACGTTTCCGGGAACCGATTTTCGGCCCCAGTAAAGCACTGGAGCGAAAACCTTATGGACCGGGACAACACGGACGTTCCCGATTTCGAAGAAAATCAGAATACGCTATTCAGCTTGAAGAAAAGCAGAAGGCAAAATACACTTATGGTTTATTAGAGAAGCAATTCTCTAACCTTTTTGCAAAAGCTGATGCCAAAGAAGGCGTAACCGGTCAAATATTTCTTCAGTATCTCGAAAGCCGGCTTGATAATACCGTATTTAGACTGGGACTTGCCAGAACCCGACGACAAGCACGACAGTTGGTAGGCCATAAGCATATTGTTGTAAATGGTGAGTTGGTAAATATTCCTTCATACCAGCTAAAGTCGGGTGATGTGGTGAGCGTTCGGCCTAAGTCAAAAAATCTGGAAGTTATCAACGAGTCTTTGCAGCATGCGCCAACGAGCAAGTACAAATGGCTCGAAATCGACAAGAAAAAAATGACAGGCAAGTTTTTGAACATGCCTGAAATGGAAGAGATTCCGGAAAATATCAACGTACAGCACATAGTAGAGCTGTATTCCAAGTAAGAAAAACTAATTTAACACCCTCAATAACGCTTTTATTATGAGCAACTATACCATTCAAATGCCTGAGAGCCTGGAGGTTGAAGAAGCAACCGATACGTTTGGTACTTTTATTCTGCAACCTCTTGAACGTGGATTCGGAGTTACCATCGGTAATTCATTCCGAAGAATTCTACTTTCATCACTGCCCGGAATTGCTATAAATGCCGTTAAAATTAATGGTGTTGAGCACGAATATTCAAGCATCAAGGGAGTAAAAGAAGATGTTTATGAAATTATTCTTAACCTGAAAGAAGTTCGCTTCAAACAGGTAGAACAAAGTAGTGGAGTGATTCATATTTCTAAATCCGGAGCCGGTACCCTCACCGCAAAAGACATTGATGAAGCTACCGCCGATTACGAAGTGCTGAACCAGGATCTGATAATAGCTACGATGTCGGAAGACGCAGAGCTTGAAATTGAATTACAAGTGGGCCGTGGCCGTGGATATGTACCTGCCGAAGAACAAAATATCGATACCGGAGAAGATGTTAGTTTAATTCCTATCGATGCTATTTATACGCCTATTAAACAGGTGAAGTATAATGTTGATAATGTTCGCGTAGGCCAGCGTACCGATTATGAAAAACTGGTTATGGATATCACCACAGATGGATCGGTGAATTCAAAAGAAGCACTTACCATTGCCGGTAAAATATTGAAAGAGCATATTGAGAAGTTTATCACCGAAGAAATTGATGAACCTTTCACCCAGGAAGAAGAAGAGGTGGATGCCGAAAAACAGCGTGTTGCTAATCTTCTCAAAACGAGTATTGAAGATCTCAACCTAAGCGTTAGATCTTATAACTGCCTTAAATCTGCAAATATCAATACTATTGGTGAATTGGTATCGCGTGATGAACAGGACCTTTTAAAATTCCGTAATTTTGGAAAAAAATCTTTAGCTGAATTACAAGAAGTTATAGATGATAAAAATCTCCATTTCGGAATGGACACCTCAAAGTATTTGGATAAATCCTAAGGTATTAGAAAGAAATGCGTCATTTAGTAAAAGGAAGAAAATTAGGAAGAACAGCTTCACATCGTAAAGCTACATTAAGTGCACTTTCCGTAGCTCTTATAAAAGAGCACAGAATCGTCACTACGGTGCCAAAAGCTAAAGAGCTTCGCACTTTTGTAGAACCTTTGATAACCAAAGCCAAAGATGGTTCATCTCATAAAAGGCGGCAGGTGTTCTCCAAACTTAAAGACAAAACAGCCGTTACGCATCTTTTTGGTGAAATAGCTCAAAAAGCTATGGACCGGTCCGGCGGATATACCCGTGTTGTTAAACTTGGGTATCGAACCGGAGATGGTGCAGAAATGGCCGTTATTGAGCTGGTTGATTATAACGACATCAAGCCCGAGGACAGCCAGAAGAAATCAGGTACTCGTCGCTCAGGGAAGTCTAAAAAAGCAAAATCCGCGGCTTCTGCCAAAAAATCAAAGTCAGATAAGAAACCTAAAGCAAAATCTGACAAAAAGGAAAATAAATCATCTGCTGACGAAGAGGAATAAACCTTTTATTCCTCTCTAACCTTTCACTTTTTCAGGTAAAGTATGTCCTTTTTTAGACATCGGGAAAAGTAAAATTAAAGTTTGGATTAAAGGCTATAAGTCAGTATCATTGCAGCGCTTTGGAACTAAAGCTAAAAGGAAGTGAAAATGTTGTTCATTTCCTTTTAGCTTTGATAAAAAGCCAATTGAAGTTGGGAATTCGTTCTTTAAAATACTGGAACATACAGACGATCGCACGTCGAGCCCTTGTCGCCCCTGCTTTAGGGTGGGGGATGATGAGACAGACATAAAGAAAGAAGAACACCGAGCCATAG
>DASSAY010000318.1:0-9336 GCA_035699185.1 Balneolaceae bacterium
GCCCGCAGGTTTTGATGTCTCACAATTTAATGTGTTTAAAACATGGACAGAATACATAAACCGTTTAGTAGGCGTAACAATCGGTTTACTAATTACCGCGACCTTTATTTTATCATTCCGTTATCTAAAAAAGCAACCCTCTGTGTTTTATTGTTCAGCATCGGCTTTTGTTTTAGTGTTGATTCAAGGCTGGCTCGGGGGCCGTGTGGTTGAGACAGGGCTTAATGAATGGTTGATTACCATTCATATGCTTCTGGCTATGGTGATTCTTATGCTGCTTATCTTCGCAATGTTTAAAGCTTCAACCGCTCACTTTACGGTTACGGTCGCCCCAAAAACAAAGCAATGGATACTCGGAACCCTCTTGGTATTAATGATTGTTACCTTTGCGCAGCTGATAATGGGCACTCAGGTGCGAGAGGCGGTTGATGTGCTTAAAAATATGTTTTCCTCCCCTCCGAGAGAAACCTGGATTTCAAAGATTGGCGCTATTGATGAGATTCACCGCAGTTTTTCATGGATGGTACTGTTAGCGGGGGCGGCCGTCTTTTACATCTCCCGATGGCGTATTCAGTCATCTCTCATATCAAAAATCGGCACCGTTATATTCGGGCTTATTGTTTTACAAATTGTAACCGGAGTAGGATTGTATTATTTAGGCCTTCCACCGGCTTACCAGGTAATTCATTTAACCGGCGTTGTCTTCATCATCTCTTTTGAATTCCTGTTGCTTTTGCTGGTTACGCATTCAGAGAAGAAAGTGGTTTATTGAGAGTACATATTTGGCTAATCAAGCATAGTATGTAACTCCAAGCGCTTGGGAAATAGAATTCTTTAATTAAGGTGAGTTAGAGATAAGGATAAGAATTTTATTACCAAAGAATCATCTATTCCTACAAACTGCCCCCGGCCCTATCTCGAAGTATCGGGGCGGGACAAGGAGGGGAGTTGTATGTTCGTATTTTTTTTCGCCTGCCAAAAGTCTCTCTCCCTACTGATCGAAGCAGGCGCTTCGATATACATAAAAAGCGTTGAGCTATAAATAAAAAAAGCAGCCAGAGTTTAGACTGGCCGCTTTTTTAAAAGGCATGTGTTTTATTAAAACTCGGGAATAATCGGCACGCGGTAAAGGGTATCCAAAAGAGTTAAACCTACCAAAAGGCTAAAAAAGCCCAGTGCCGAAAGCAGCAATATGGCATTAAAGCGCTTATCCCACCAAAGATTCATAAAAAACAGGGCAACCAATGTTGCCTTAAAAATGGCAATTCCCATTGCTGCTATAATTGCCCAGGGGTGAGGCAGTTGCAAGTAACCAATGCCAACGGTCAGCAGCGTTAAAAGGAACAAGGCTCCGGCTACTTGGAGCAGCATTTTGTTCGTTGATATATGATGTCCGGTCATGAGTAGAAAATATTTTTGGTTATCATTCAATAAGGTAAAATAGTGGGAAAAGGAAAATCCAGATGATATCAACCAAGTGCCAGTAGAGGCCTGTTATTTCAATCGGTGTGAAATATTTACTGCTAAATTCCCCGTTAAAAGTTCTTTTAAGCAACCAAATCATCAAGCCGATACCAACTAATACGTGAATGCCGTGTAAGCCCGTCATTAAAAAGTACAGGCTGAAAAAGACACTGGCTTTAGGGTGAGGAATACCTTCGAAGGTATAAAACTGACCCGGATAGATGCCCAGGTGGAATTTGTGGGTCCATTCAAAATATTTTATCACCATAAAAACACAAGCCAGGAATATGGTAATAGCAAGATTGATGACGATTTTTTTCTGCTGGTTCAGCTGTGCCGCCCTAATAGCCATGGCCACAGTAAAACTACTGCCAATCAAAACAAGAGTGTTGATGGTTCCCAAAACGGTGTTTAGTTCTATCGAAGCTTCAACAAAAAGATCGGGATACCATGCTCTGTAAACAATATAGGCTGCAAATAAGCCTCCGAAAAACAATATTTCGGTGACCAGAAATACCCACATCCCCATTTTAGCAGAATCGAACTGCTGTTCGGCATCAACAAAATGATGTTGCAGAAATTTTGGCTGTGACGTGGCTGTTGAATCGTTTGCCATAATCAAATATTACTTTTTATTAGGTTAAACATCAAAGTTCGCGATTTGGCTCGTCGCGGTCTATTTTTATATCCGCATGATCGCCATGCCCATTGCCCGATTCTGCCAAGCCAAGTTGAAATTCATCCATAGGCTGATGATAATCGTAAGGGCCGTGGACAATAACCGGTGTGTGGTTGAAGTTGTGCTGCGGCGGGGGTGAAGAAACCTGCCATTCCAATCCGCGGCTTCCCCATGGATTTACCGGAGCTTTCTCACCGGTAAATAACGATTTTACCAAATAGATGAATACCAGCAGAAAACCTAAGCCCAGAATATAAGAGCCGATGGTTGAAATCTGGTGGAAGATCTGGAATTGCTCGATGTAATTATAGTACCTTCGTGGCATTCCTTGTGCTCCCATAACAAACTGGGGCAAAAATGTAACGTTAAAGCCGATGAAGATAGTGATGCATGCAATTTTTGCAAGTGTCTCATTATACATCCGCCCGAACATTTTGGGCCACCAGTAATGGATGCCGGCTAAGAGAGCCATCACCATGCCGCCAACCATCACAAAGTGAAAGTGAGCAACAATGTAGTAAGTATCATGCAGATGCACATCAAGGGCTATGGTAGCCAGAACGATGCCGGTAAAACCACCGATAAGGAAGAGGAAGAAAAATCCGAAAATGAATAACAACGGCGATTGCAACTTAATAGACCCTTTATAGAGTGTGGCCGTCCAGTTGAACATTTTAATACCTGTAGGAATACCAACCAGAAAGGTTAAAAAGGAGAAGACCATACCGGCAAGTGTAGATTGGCCGGAGACAAACATATGGTGTCCCCAGACAAGAAAGCTGATAAAGGCAATAGCCAGAGAAGATAAGGCGATAGCCCAATAGCCGAAGATATGTTTTCTGGAGAAGGTGGTAATTACTTCAGATACCACGCCAAAACCGGGCACAATCATGATGTAAACAGCTGGGTGACTGTAGAACCAGAAAAAGTGTTCAAAGAGAACGGGATCGCCGCCGAGCGCGGGATCAAAAATACCGATACCGAGAATGCGCTCCATAGCAACTAAGGCCAAGGTGATGGCAAGTACCGGCGTTGCTAAGATCTGAATAATGCTTGTAGCGTAGAGCGACCAGTTGAAAAGGGAAATTTTTCCCCATGACATGCCCGGCGCTCTCATTTTATGAATGGTAGTAATAAAGTTCACACCTGTTAGAATGGATGAAAACCCAATCACAAAAATACCGGAGACTATAATGGTTATGGCCCCGCTTGAGGAGGTAGAATAGGGCGTATAAAATGTCCATCCGGTATCAACACCGCCACTTATCATGGCAAAAACCACAATACACGCGCCGGTTAGATATAAATAATAACTCATCAAGTTGAGTTTGGGAAAAGCTACGTCTTTAGCCCCAAGCTGTATGGGCAGAAAAAAGTTACCCAAAGCCGTGGGAATGGCGGGCACCAGAAACAGGAAAACCATAATGGCTCCGTGCAGCGTAAAAAGCTGGTTATATGTATTTGCTTCGATGAAGGTTTTAGCCGGCGTCCAAAGTTCTGTACGCAGCAATAAGGCTAATATCCCGCCCACAAAAAAGAAGAAGGTGACCGAAGCAAGGTACATCACACCGATCCTTTTGTGATCAACGGTGGTTAGCCACGACCAAATACCTTTTTCGGCATTCAGATAGTTCTGTTCCGGGTCCTCTTTCGGCTTAAACCGCCGTACCTGTACTTTTTTTAGATTTGAACTTACTTCTGTAGCCATATTATTTCAGTGTTTTTATATATTCAATAATAGCATTAATCTGTTCATTATTGAGTGTCCCCTTATAGGTATTCATTACCGGAGGAAAGCCCTGAACAACTTTAGCATTGGGTTCAAGAATTGATTCCCGAATGTAATTTTCATCAACAACAACGGTAGAACCATCGGATAGCTGTACTTCATGGCCAAAAATCCCTTTCCAGGAAGGGCCTACCAAGCGCGAACCATCGGTTGAGTGACAGGTTGCGCAAGCATATTGCTGGGCCAATTGCTTGCCCCATTCAGCAGGAGGCAAATCGGCTGGTTTAGAAGCACCGCCTGCATTCTTGGCTAACCATTGTTCGAATTCATCCTCTTCATGTACGATCACCGTCCCCATCATATCCGAATGGGCGGTACCGCAATATTCGGTACAAAAAATGATTGATTCACCCGGTTTTGGAGCATTAAACCACATTTCGGTGTATCGGCCCGGCACTACATCCTGTTTAAGGCGAAAGGCCGGCACATAGAATGAATGAATAACATCCTGGGAGCTCATAACAAGCTTAACCGGACGTCCCGCGGGAACGTGAAGTTCTCCGGTAGTAGTGGCGCCATTTTCATAACTAAACTGCCACAGCCATTGACGGGCGGTAACCTGAATTTCATAAGAATCGGGAGGGGCAATTTCTTGCTCCATATATATTTTATATCCCCAGCCAAAACAAATAAGTACCAAAATTAAAGGAATAACAGACCATGTTACCTCAAGTTTATTGTTATGGGTGATGAGGGGAGTAACTTCATCTTCTGATTTTCTGCGGTACTTTATAACAAAGTAGACAACGGCAGCAAGAAGCCCCACAGTTATAACAAGACTGCTCAAGTGAACAAACCAGAAAAGAGTATCTGTTTGCTGGGCTAATGTAGATTTAGCCGGCGGAAGTAGTAAATCGTTAAGCAGTTCCATTCGAATCGTTTATTTGCTTTGTGTTTTTAGTATTTCTGTACCGCCACCACATGAATCCAAGAAACAAGCCGAGGATTGACATAATAATGATGCCACCAAGCGTCATCATTTTCCATGCAACAGGCACATAGCTATTAGATGCAGGATTGTATTGATAGCAATAAAGCAATATCTGCTGTGCGGTAGTGCCAATATTACCATCTGCGGCTTCATACAGTGCGTTTCGCAGGTTAAATTCAGTGAAATTTAAACCATAAAGGTAACGGGTGATCAACCCATCAGGACTCAAAAACATGATGGCCGCTCCATGAGCAAACTGGCCGTTACTAAGTTTTTTATAATTAAAACCTACCGCTTCGGTAAGCTTTTGAATATTTTCTTCAGTACCGGTTAAAAAATACCAGCCGTTTTTAACATCACGATCTAACCGGCCTACAAATCGTTCTTTATTTTTTGCCGCCAGCTTAGGCCCCTCATTGGGGTCAATGCTGAAAGTTATGATCGTGTAATCCTCGCCGGGCGTCCATTCCAAATCTTGGATACCCTTAAAAATGGCTTCTTTTACCAAAGAGCATAACTGCGGGCATTCATAATACACCGGATTTAGCAGTACAGCTTTATCATCTTCAAATAATTGCCTCAAGCTAACAGAATCACCATTAGCATCAGCAAATGTTAAATCAAGGGATATTTTTTCGCCCAGTTGCTGGGTGATGCCTACATCCTCTAATCTTCGCGGTTTTTGCCTATTCAGTTGGGCAAAAGACAACACGGGGTATAGGAGCAAGCTCAAAACAACTATTGTTGACCCTATATGTTTCATAGACATTCATACCTATTCTAAATTCTCAGCGATATCTGTTATAGCGCTGTCAATAGGAATTCTGTAAATACCTTCTTCGAGATTCACAACGCCAAAGCTGTGTAGCTGTTCCCTGGCATCTTCCTTCAGCCGGTTTACTTTATAAAATTCGCCTTCACCGACTACCCGGTCTTCCAGGCTTTGCACATTGTATTGATACATTTCTAAAAGGGCCTGTATAAAAATAAGAAGTAAAGCTATACCAAAGACGCTCCAGAAAACAAGCCTTTTATAGTTAAGCTTATCAAACATCACGCCGTAGCTTACCGATTCGGCTACTTCATCATTTCGTATTTCTAAATCAATGGGGTCCTGTTCTTCGATAAATGCATCGTCATCATCAGTGGTTTCAAACACATCGGCACCACCTTTTTCTAATTCCGCAGCCCACATCAAAATAACCGAAACGGGTACATCATACTCTTTAGACAACCCTTCAAGGTTTCTTTTGGATTGATCCAATGCTTTTTGAGCAACCTCCTTTTTAAAATCGGCAGTATACCTTTTGTCTTCGCCTGGCATAGGTAATTTAATTTATATTAACAGCGGGCAGGCCCTTTCTGTCGTAACTTTCTTTTTGGTGGTTTTGTTCAATGCTTGTTTAGTGAATCTCCCAGTCTTGGGTCGTTCACAGGAATCATTTTATTTTGTTTGAACCGGTAAAAGAATAAACCGAAAAACATGCCTCCGAGTCCAAGGAAGCTGGTTAATGTAATCCAGTCAAATTGCAGACCATGATGATTCAGTACCGGCATGGCTATCCAATAAATTTCAACAAAGTGTGAAAAAACAATTAAAATAGAGACCGCAGTAATTACTTTAAAATTGGTTTTTGTGCCTTTTGGCAGTAATACTAAAAATGGAATTCCGAAACGGCCAAAGGCATAAATATATGCTAAATACTGGTAGCCGCCGTGGAATCTCTCTAAAAACCAAACAGTTTCTTCGGGAATATTGGCATAATAAATCAATAAAAACTGGCTAAAAGCGATGTAGGCGTAGAAAATAGTAAAGCCGAATAGCTGAATGCCCAGATCGTAAATATGTCCTTTTTTGATGGTGTTGGTTAATATACCGTTTTTCCATAAAAACATCACGATGAGAATGAATACGGCAAAAACGGCCTGGAAGGTCATCGCGAAGAAATACACCCCGAAAATGGTAGAATACCAGTGCGGGTCGAGTACCATCAGCCAATCGAATGCAGCAAATGCTATGGAGAGTGCCAGAAAGAACATGCCCGGCCCGCTGGTTCGGCGCATTAAGGTTTGAAGGCCCCAGTTGCCGGTTTCATCCATTTCAACCGACTTTGTATACATCCGGTAACCGAGAAAACTCCAAAGGCCAAAATAAATGAATTGGCGAACGACGAAAAACGGGATATTCAAGAACGGCGCTTTACCTTGCAGTACAGGGTCGTGGGCAACAGCTTCGGCGTGGGTCCAGTGGTAAAGGCTTCCCATTCCCAAAAAGATGGGTATGATGAAAAGCCCCCATATCCAAAAATTAGCCGTGATCGCTTCCGGAATTCGACGTATAGCAACACTCCAGTGCGAGCGCGTTAAATGCTGCAGTAATATAAAAAACAGGCTTCCTATAGCTATACTCGAAAAGAAGACGAAATTTACCAGGTATGAGAAGAAAAACTGATCTTCTTGTAAGAAATAACCAACGCCGCTGGCCAGGAGTCCTACAACTCCCGCCCCGAACAGAGTTTTGGTGATGTTCAAGCCCGAAGGAAACTCCAGCGTATCGATTAGTTTAATTTTACTCATGATTTTTGAAAAACGTTAACCTTAATTTATAGCGTTGAGTATCATTTCTATTGTTCGTTTTCTGAAGCGCTGCTAAGCGTTTTGATATAAGCGATGAGTGATCCGATTTCGCTTTCACTTAGAAAATCGTAAGGAACCATAGTGGGTGGAAAACCTGCTACAATTTTAGCCTGGGGATCTACAATAGATTCATGAATATAGGCTGAATCGGCCACAACCGTTTCTCCGCTTTCAAGTTGCACTTCATGCCCAAAAACGTTTTTCCATGAAGGCCCTATAATCCTTGAACCATCCGTGGAGTGGCAAGAAAAGCAAGCATTTTGCTGAGCAATCTGTTTGCCCCTTGCCGCGCTTATTTCACCGCCGCCACTGGCTGCGGCTGCTTCTTCAAGGGCTTGCTGAGCAGCCTGACGCTCTTTAAAATTACTTTGAAGCGCTGCCAGGTCTACATTATACTCTTCAATTTCACTTTCGGAGACATGCTGGCTATGCTGTAAAGCCCGAACGTAGGCTACAATAGCCCATCGATCCTTAACAGGAATTTGGTGAGCATACGAAGGCATCGTTCGAATTCCATTGGAGATTACTGAAAAGATATAACCGTCATTCACCTCGCGAAGACGTTCTTGGTGGAAGGAGGGCGCCGGTACAAAACCATATCCGCCTTCCATAATAATTCCTTCTCCGTTTCCTGCTAATCCGTGACAAGGCGTGCAAAAAACAGCAAAACGATCTTTACCTCGATAGATAAAGGCTTTAGTAACATCAACGGGAATTT
This sequence comes from Balneolaceae bacterium, assembly GCA_035699185.1. Lineage (GTDB taxonomy): Bacteria > Bacteroidota > Rhodothermia > Balneolales > Balneolaceae > Fodinibius. The sequence goes on from DASSAY010000318.1 coordinate 8,219, forward strand.
CGGTTACAAAGGTGCTGTCTTCGGTAATTCCCTGATAGTATTCGGTATTTTGGCGCAGATGTCCGCGGGCAATGGTTCCTTCAACAGGCGGTTGATTCACTCGTCCGTCAGGAAAGAAGGTAGTAGCTTCCTGGGGCTCGAACCGCATCTGCTGATCCATATTCGGATTAGGATGAATTGGTGGTTTCTTGGAAATCTGCCCCCGGCAAGACATCAGCATAGGCAGGCCTATGGCCAAAAATAATAAATACTTAATCGCTTTCATCGGGTTTTTATGCAAACTAAAATTAGATTTAATCCTCGTCATAAACGGTTTCTATATGTGTCGCATCGTTGTCACTGAATAATTTTGAAACTTTTTCCTCCGAAAAAAGATCGTCTGAAGCTTCAATGCAGAGAAAGAAGCCATCATCACATGCTTTTTCAAACCGTTTCACGCCAAACAACGGGTTGTGAAACCGTGGAAGTTTGTTGAGTGAAATCATTCCAAAAACAGCGGCAAATGCAGAGAACAATACGGTAAGTTCAAAAGTAATAGGGATGTAAATAGGGATATTGATATAAGGTTTACCGCTGATATTCAAAGGGTATTCATAACCCATCACCCAAACCATAAGTGCTAAGGCTCCGATACACCCTAAAAGTCCGCCTACAAATACAATCCAGCCGAGCTGAGATTTTTTAACGCCCATTGCTGTTTCCATCCCATGAATGGGGAAGGGAGCGTAGGTGTCAAAATTGTTATAACCTGATTTCCGTACAGTAGCAGCCGCATCCACCAGTTCCTTGGGATTACGAAATTCGGCTAATACACCGTACACTTTTTTGTTATCCGTTTCCATAGTTGTCAATTATCAAACCGTTTTTTCTTGTTTAACCATTGCCGGTTCCATATTTTCTTCAATAAATTCCTGGGTTTCATCGTCGTAGTTATGGGGATCGGCTTGCGGCATCACTCCTTTAACTTCAGCGATCGCAACCATTGGCAAGAATCGCAGGAAGAGCAGGAAGAAAGTGAAGAACAAACCAAAAGTGCCTATATAAGTGGCAATATCCCAGGCGGTGGGTGAATAATAATCCCATGAAGAGGGCAGAAAATCGGTAGAGAGAGAAGCGAC
>DASSAY010000319.1:0-7509 GCA_035699185.1 Balneolaceae bacterium
CAACATTTGAGATCCCTCACCCAAAAGCGGGGATTCGGGATGACAAAGAGGGTTGCTTGATTCAAGGATGGCAAAATTTTTTCATAGATTATAAAAGTAGCACATCTTAGAAAAAAATTAGATATAATTAAGTTGGTAAAATATACAAAAGCATCTACAGAAAGCTGTTTCGGTAATGAAGCTAAGCACAAAATTAATATTATGCTTTTCGGTGGCGATTTTGCTGGTAGGCGGGATTGGGCTGGCTTCATCGTATATCACAAAATCGGTGAAAGATGAAGTAATAGCAGAGAGCAAATATGCTATAGAAGAAATTCAGCTGGCGGGAGAAATGGGAATTCAGCTTTACCATAGCTTCACGAAGGCGCAATATTTGCTTGAAGGCGGCTACAGGCAAAGTTTATCAACGAATATCAGCCGAAGCAATTTATCGAATGAGGTGGTCATTGCTAAAATTGACAGTTCTCATGATAGTTTCAGAAAAAGTATTGCGCAAATAAGAGGGCTGATCAGGAGAGATCATGGTGAATTTCTTGAAAATTCAGTTGAAGCTTCGGCAATCACCGCACAATTAGAACAGCTGGAAAAGAAGTTCAATATTTATGTTTCACTGATTGAGCAACTTCAGGTGCTGAGCAGAGAAAATTACCAGGATGGGAAAGAGTTTTTTACGATAACGATTGAACCTTACGTGCGTACAACGTTACTGCCCTTAATTGAAAACGTTCGAAAAGAGATTCAACTTAATCATCAAGCCCAAATTGCCGCGCTTAATACACAGCTTACCGAAATCGGGCGATGGCTTGCCATAGCCACTTTACTTTCCCTGTTAATTGCTGTTTCGTTAACCTTCTTTTTGTATCGGTCTATCGCGAATCCACTTAAAAACCTTGCCCATGCTGCTCAAAATATTGCTCAGGGTAATTTAGATGATCGCATTGATTATCAGTCTAATGATGAACTTGGGCAACTGGGCCGTACTTTTAATCACATGGCCGAGAGTTTAAGCCGTACGACGGTTTCGCGAGATTATGTGGACAGTATTATCGAATCGATGGCCGATCTGCTTATCGTAACAGATCAGAAGTACAAGGTTACGCGGGTAAATTCGGCCGGTTTATTGATGATGAATCTTACCGAAGATGAAGTGATTGGGAGGCAGGCTCATTCAATTTTCAGGAATGATCAGCAAGCTATTTTTGGAGAAGGATCTAATAAAAAGCTTGAGCTGGTAAAAGGCAATACGGTAATAAAAAGACGGGATGGAAGCGATATTCCGGTAAGCGCTTCGAAGGGTAAAATTAAAGGGCGAAATGATGAAGTGAAGGGGTACGTGATTGTGGCCAGCGACATAAGTTCTGAGAAAGAGGCACAACAGAAAATTGTACAATCACTCAAAGAAAAAGAAGTTTTGCTGGCGGAAATTCATCACCGCGTAAAAAATAATTTAGCCGTTATCTCCGGCCTTTTACAGATGCAAATTTGGGAGGCCGATAACGAATTTGCCGCAACCGCATTGCAAGAAAGCCAGCTTCGGGTGCAAAGCATCGCCCTGGTTCATGAAAAACTGTACCAGTCAGAAAGCCTTTCCTACATTCATTTTGATAAATATATACAAGAATTGTTACAGGCCGTAAGCAGCACCTATCTCAGCCATAATTCTGATATTAAAATTACCACCGACCTTGAAAGCATTGTTTTGAATATTAACCAGGCTATTCCCTGCTCGCTCTTGCTAAATGAATTAGTATCTAATGCGCTAAAACATGCTTTTAGTGAAAAGGGAAAAGGACGCATAGAAATTTCGATGATTCAGTCGGATAACCAAATTATGCTAAAAGTTAAAGATGACGGCAAGGGGTTTCCGGGCATTAAAACAGACTCGAAATCGATGGGTATGTCACTTATTGACACCTTATGTAAACAAATTGATGGCCGCCTGGAATTTGAAAACAATAATGGTGCTCAGGTAACGGTAAGGTTTGAAAGGGAAGAGGTCACGGCTGCTTAGGATATTTCCAGAAGCTCGAAAAATCGTACTTTTGATCAAGTTCTGCGTTATCAGAAGTTTGAAATCCTCACATATGTTTATATGATCCGGTTTCAAACTTCCTCTTGCCTTGATCTTGACCAAAATTCCTGATTTTTCGAAGGCTTCTACCATTAAGATACGGAGTACTAAAAATAGTTTTAATTGGCGGGGTGCGGTTGATGGAGTATTGTTTTAGCTTGAACAGAAAAATGGTCGTTGGTCTGCCGTCGTTACCATAAAAGAAGAATCAGAAGACTGCTTATGAAGAAATATGATTTTATTATACCCATCCTATTGGTATTTCTTTTTCCGGTTCAGACAGCCGCACAGCAATATAATTTTCAAATCTATTCAGTGAATAAGGGCTTACCCCATGTTCAGGTGCATGATATTTTTCAAACCCATGACGGGTATATTTGGTTGGCAACTTTTGGGGGAGGGTTGGCAAAATTTGACGGGCGTTCATTCAAAATATTTGATATTAAAGATGGCCTGAAAACAAATACCATTGAAGTTGTTTTTGAAGATTCCCGGCATAATTTATGGGTTTCCACTAACAACCGGGGGGTGGCAAAGATGAATGGAAATTCATTTGTTTATCCATTCGAAAACACCGCGTTGGACTCCCTGACTGTTTTAGCAATTGAGGAAATTGATTCAAAATTATGGCTGGGTACATCCGCAGGTTTTTTTGTCTATGACTATAAAAAGGATGAATTGTCCCGGGGGAACGAAAAATACGGGCTGATTAACAACATCGTATGGGATTTCTGGAAAGCTCCCGGCGGCGAAATATGGATTGCTACTCAGCATGGCCTTTCTATTTATGACGGACAAAATTTTAGAAATTTAACCGAAGCCGACGGTTTAGGCGCAAATAAGATATTTCAAATTGCGGCTCAGCCGAACGGTGATGTTTGGTTGGCGACCAATAACGGCATCACCATTTGGGACGGGAAAGCATTCAGCACCATTACGGAAATTATGGACATCCCGCTCAACTATGTTTTTGACTTGTTGGTAACTTCAACCGGCGCTACTTGGATAGGTACCGAGCTGAACGGCGTTTTTGTCTATGAGGATGAATCATTCACTCATTACACTACGAAAAACGGGCTAAGCAGCAATTATATTTATGAACTGTATGAAGATAACCGGCAGAATGTTTGGATCGGGACCGATGCGGATGGAGTGAGTATCCTAAAGGGAAAAGCCTTTGAATTTATTGGAGTGGAAAGCGGTTTGGAGTCGAAAGGCATTTTAAGCCTACATAAGAGCCAAAACGGAAGGGTGTGGGCAGGTACGCAAGGCGGAATTTTTTACAAAGATGATGATGGCTTTAAGAGTTTTCCCATTCCTTCGAAATATACTGGAGCAGCTGAAGTATGGGATATTACGGAATTTCAAAACGGTGACATGCTATTTTTGATGAGTGATGACGCCCTGTATAAATGGGATGGAGAAACGCTCATCAACTATTCGCAAAAAAACGGGCTGGAACAATGGTTCACCTACGATATTTATGTGGACAAAGAGAATTCGCTTTGGCTCGGTACCAACGAAGGGCTTTTTCATTTTACCGAAGGTGAATTGACCCGATACACAGATCAAGACGGACTTGCGGGAAATGTAGTTCAATATCTTTACGAATTTAAGGACTATCTCTGGATTGGTACGCTTAATGGCTTAAGCCGGTTCGACGGCCATTCATTCAAAAATATTACCGTGAAAGACGGCTTGCAGCATAAAGCGGTCGTTCATATCACTTCAGATTCAAAAGGCAACATCTGGCTGGGAACCGGGGGAGGCATCTCTCTTTTGAAGCTTGACGGGCAGGGCGATGTACTGGAGATAGAGAATTTCGGCAAAGATGAGGGTATGAAACTGGTGAAAACACAAATCATCTGGTTTGATGATGCCGGTTATTTGTGGCATGGAACCAACGGGGGCCTTCACCGGCTTGATGTACCCGGCTATTGGAAAACCGGCGAGATGTCGCTCGTGCATTACTCATTGTCGGATGCCGGTATTGGCATCGAAACCAATCACAAAGCGGTAATACCCATCTCCGAAAATGGAGCGCTTTTTGGAACGATGAACGGCATTTTAAAAATACGGCCCTCCCTGTTGCATGCCGACAACACAGCTCCGCCTGTTCATATCACTCAAATTGAGCGCAATTCCCGGCCACTCAAAAAGTTGGCAAATACTGATTCTGTTGCTTATCAATTCGGGCGCAGATTGTTTGACGGCCTGAATTTTCCTTATGGTCAGCATTCTTACACCTTTCATTTTGCCGCGCTGGAGTACGAAAATCCCCAAAGCATTGAGTATCGCTACCGGCTTAAAGGCTTTGATGATAAATGGTCAGCAGCAACTTCATCCACTTCGGCTACCTTCACCAGTTTGGATGCCGGTAATTATACGTTTGAAGTGCAGGCGAAAGGCCGGCAAGAGTTCTGGCCCCGGCAAGCAGCAGCAGTAAATTTTACGATTGATAATCCCTATTGGCAGACCTACTGGTTTTATATGCTTGCTCTGTTAGCTTTTGGTGGCCTGGTGTATGGCTATATTCAGATGAGGGTACAAATGCTTGAAAAGGAACAGTTAAAAGATCTTGTTGATGAACAGACCAAAGATCTAACGGCAGCGCTGGAAGAAAAGGAAGTACTGATTAAAGAAATTCATCACCGTGTAAAAAATAATTTAGCGGTTATTTCAGGTTTATTAGAACTTCAGGTAGGTTATTCAGAAGATGATTTTGTCGCTAAAGTTCTACGCGAAAGCCAGCGAAGGGTGAAATCAATTTCAATGATTCATGAAAAATTATATCAAAACGAACGGCTGTCTGAAATTAATTTTACAGTTTATATAGATGAATTGGTTGAAATCATCGCCGATTCACATCATCATCCCAATAAAGAAATCGAAGTCGAAACAATCATTGATGATGTTGCATTAGGCGTTAACCAGGGTATTCCCTGCGGGCTTATATTGAATGAATTATTGAGCAACGCATTTGAACACGCTTTTAAGGATCGGGCTGAAGGTAAAGTCACCATAAAACTTAAAGACGATAATGGCCAAATGGAATTTAGTGTCAGTGATGATGGCGTTGGTTTACCATCCGATTTTGAAAACGCTAAAGCACAATCATTAGGTATTACCCTTGTTGAAACCCTAACCCTTCAATTAGAAGGCCGGCTAAAGGTTACGAGGCTGGAAAAAGGTACCTGTTTTACGATAATATTTGTGAAAGAGAAGGTATCGCTAACGGTTTAGCAGCTTAGGTAGACATAGATTTTAAACATTGCTTAAAATAAAAGCGGTAAGAAAGCCCGCCGCAGTAATAAGTCCGGTATAATTATGCGTTTGCTCATAAGCCTCGGGAATCATTGTATCAGCAAGCATAGCCAGAATACCTCCCGCGGCTAAGGCCAGGGTAGCTGTGGTAACTTCTTGTGGAAAACCGCTAAATACAGTATAGCCGAGGAAAGAGGCAAGCCCTGAAGCGAAGGCGATTCCAATCCAAACAGCAAAAATATATTTTGCAGAACGGCCTGATGTTTTCATACCTGCTGAGGAAGAAAGGCCTTCGGGAATATTTGAGAGAAAAATAGCCGTAACGGTAACAACACTAACGGTTCCACCTTCAAGCATACTGATGCCGATAGCGATTGATTCGGGAATGCCATCCAGAAGAGCTCCGATAGCTATCGCTGTGCCGCTTCCCGGATCTTCTGACTCTGAGATCTGCATTTTTCCCGACCGCTTGCGATGTTTTGCGCCATGACGATTCAGCCATTCGTTAGCGACGGTATAAATCAAGGCCCCGCCCAAAAAACCGATGCCGGCTGAAAGCATACTGCCTTTTGTGATAGCTTCTGCCATTAACTCGAAGGTGAGTGCCGATATTAGAACCCCGCTCCCGAAAGCCATGCAAGCCGCTATATAACGTTGTGGGATATTGCTTGTGTAGCCAATGCCCGCGCCAATAACCAGCGCAGACCCTGCCATCAGCCCCCAAAATGTAGCTTCAAACCAAAGCGGCATAATCATCCATATTTTTCAATATCAACTGCTACTGATTTTTCTTTAAAAACGACGATTTATAGGCCTTAAAAGGCTTCAGAAGTAAGAAGCCAGAAGCAAGAAGTTTTTATTCTGAATTCTGACTCCTGAATTCTGACTACTTCTTCTTAAACTCCTTAATAAACTCCTTCGTAAAATCAGAAAGTACCAGCCGTCCGCTGATTTCTGCCCGTTCTTTCAGCAGTGAATCCCACTCACCGGTACCTTTCCAAAACACTTTTTTCAACTCTTTCATAGCGTCGGGGCTATAGCCGGAAAGCCTTTTTGCCAGATTGTTAACTTCTTCATCCAGCCGTTCATGTGTTTCACATACTTTAGAAAAAAGCCCTTTTTCGCGTGCCCAGTCAGCATCATGCCAGTTGCTTGCGTCAGTGGATAAGGTGCTGAAGGCGGACCCTCCGATTTTTCTTCGCACCGCTGGGCCAACCACAAATGGACCAATGCCCAGAGCCAATTCACTCAATTTTACAGAAGCAGATTTGTGAGCAATGGTATAATCTCCGGCCGAAGCAAGTCCCACGCCACCGCCTACGGTTTTTCCCTGCACACGTGCGATAATCAGCTTCGGACATTTTCGCATAGCGTTCAACACTAATGCAAATCCCATGAAAAAATGTTTGCCTTCTTCGCGATTATTGATGGCGATCAGTTCATCAAACGAAGCGCCGGCACAGAAGGCTCCTTCGCCCCGGCTTTTAAGCACTATTGCATTTACTTCATCATTTTGGCCCACTTCGGTGATCGTATCTGCCAGTTTTCGAAGTAATACGCCCGGCAGTGAGTTCCCTTTAGAGTGATAAAATTCAATCGTTCCAATGTTGTTTTCAATACTTACTGTAACTGATCCGTCTTTAGACATAACTTCGTAATTATTCTTGGCTATTGTACAGAGTTACACATGTTGATTTTCTTTGTGATCCTTTGAGCTTCTTAGCGTAACTTTGTGAAATAACTTTTCTATTTTATAATTAAAGGTTGATTGTTAACTGTTTCTATTCAAAAATATCCATATCCAGCACTTCCCGGCGTTTGATTAATGTCAAAATTGTGTATTCAGCTACCAATTCTTCACGCTGGTTAGTTACCTCCACATCCCAATAGACAATTCCGAAAGGAAATTTATCTTTGGCTTTTTTCTGCCTTACCGATTTTCGTTTTACAATTAGCTTAGCCTGAATCGTATCTCCGGGAACAACGGGAGCTATGAAGCGCAAGCTTTCGAGACCATAATTGAGCATAACCGGGCCTTCATCGGGGTGGACGAATAATCCAGCCGCGGCTGAAAGCACAAAATATCCGTGAGCAACAATCTCTCCAAAAAGCGATCTTGCGGCGGCATCAGGATCGGTGTGAGCGTAAAATTTATCGCCCGTTAGGTCTGCAAA
>DASSAY010000320.1:0-2518 GCA_035699185.1 Balneolaceae bacterium
ATCGGTCGGCTGCGAGGCCGTGAAAAAAGATTATTTGCGCGGCGATAATCCTCCTCCTACACTTTTTGCATCTAAAATTACGAGCGAGCTGAGCATGTGGTTTGCTGGAGTTAAAATTGAAAAAAGGGATGCGCAAGAGAGGTTCGGTCTGGCAACAGGAATCCGGTTCACTGGTTTGCAAAGCCGTATCTATCGGAGTGGCAATCCGCAATTTTTCTTTTTACTTCACCGGCAAACGGGCACTACAACCGAATATTTGAGTGTAAGCGAGCTTCGCGAGCTTTCTTATTGTCTCGGTATCCCTCTCGAATTCCACATCTACACAAATAGAAGAAGACGCAACCGCTGGTTTTTTATGGGAGGCGGCGAATGGAACTTGCAGCTTCAGACAAAGAAAGGGGTGCAGTTTCATGACCCGGCTATGGATATCTATGAATCGGACGTCAAAGAGATCCTTGGTAATGCGAGTTCCTGGTACGCTTCTTTTTACATCGGCGCGGGTTTGATTTTGGGCAAAGAGCGTCCTCGTTTCACCGTTGGACTCTCTTCACCTTTGACTATCACGAAGACTGCTTCAAGTCTTAATGTCCCGACGGCGGGTGTGGGCCTGCAAGTACAGTATTTGATCTCATTGAGTAATAGCCGGAAATGAAGGCAAATGCATTCGTATTTGTGATCATGTGTTGCGGCGTGTGGGCCTGCAGCGAAGAAACGGAATTGAGAAAATCGATCTTCTTCGCCGATCCCGATTTTCCGGAGCTTCCAAAATACTCGGAGTGGGGATACAATACTTTTGGAGCTTATTACGATCGCCAACCATTTATATCGAATGAAACAGAAGTGCCTTTGAAGGTGGTTCAGACGGATGATAAAACGTCTTTCGTCTTTACGGGCCAGAAAGGAGTCGGATACTTGGAGGATTCCGGCCTGTTCTCCATTACTATAACAGTTGCCGGTTCTCAGGCGGAGAACTATTCGGATCTTATTAAGTTTCACAACACTACCTTGCAGCTTGCCGATTCCGGCTTAACCGTTATGGTTACCGGGGAAGTGGCGGCTGATACGGTGGATATCTTACAGGGAGAATTTCAGTTTGTCCGTGCCCAGTTGCTTCTCGTTGATCAAAAGCCAACAGAGGTAATTCTTTCAGGCACTTTCGCATTCCAGGCACTCGTTGACGGACAACCGGTTTCCGTCTCAGATGGGAGATTCGATGTCGCTGTGCAGGAGTACAATTTCTTCAAGTATTGACTCTCTTAGGATCCGCGGTCGAAGCAAAAACGAAATCGAATGGGACGGGGTACCATCGGGGATCACAATGGCCTGATTTTGAACATAATATCCAGTCTGAATAACACTAGGAACCAGCTTTTTCAATCTATTGCGAAGGTTTTTGGTAAAAACGAAACTTTATCGTCGGAAAAGCTGTACTAAGGTAGTAAAAGTACTACCTTTAATTTATCATTAGAAATTTGGATATCGCTTTTCGACAATTCAACCCGGATGAAGTATTCGGAATTTCACCGATTTATTAAGCGCAGCAAATCAGGCTGGAAATATGTCGGTGCGGAGGGTAGCCATTACATATATGAACGTGATGGCGTAAGGTATCCGGTGCCGTTCCATGGTGCTAAAGAAATAGGCGAGGGATTAAGAAGGAAGATTATGAAAGACATGGGGTTGCGATAGCCCATATCTTAGAACGAAATAACAAAACGAGTAAAATGAAAATACTGAGAGCGATTTTATCAAAAGGTCCTGATGATTTTGGGGCATGGTTTGAAAACCTTGAAGGCGTGTATGGAGCAGGAGCGACAGTCGCTGAAGCGAAAAAGAACCTTTTAGAGGGTTTAGCCTTATACGCAAAGCACAATCAACATGCGCCAGCATCGATAAGAAATAAGGCTTACAAAGTCGTTTACAAGTTCGATGCTGAAAGTATCCTCAACTATTATCGCGGTATTTTTACAAACGCAGCTTTAGAGCGGATCACGGGAATTAATCAGCGGCAAATTCAACACTACGCATCCGGAGCGAAACGCCCTCGTCCTCAGCAATTGAAAAAAATTGAGACGGCTCTTCATGAGTTGGGGGAAGAACTTATTTCAGTTGAACTGTGAACACGTTAGATTGGAAAGGCGAGGAGTGGACCCAAACAGGGTCTGCTTCGGTCTACAACTTTTTGCTCCAACGATCAAGTACCGTAAGGTCGTCCCTGCCGGGACTATTACTCTTCCTCCAACGCCCCTCATATTCTCACAGCAGTACAATTTCTTCCGGTATTGACTATCTTTAGCATCCCGCCGCGAAGGTATATGCTCTCGCGGCCTTTCTCTTAGCGCCAAAAAAAATCCCGTTATGATCCGAAACTACGTCAAGATCGCCTCCCGCAATATTGTTAAGCGCAGATTGTATTCGTTTATCAATACGGTTGGATTAAGCATCGCCATTGCGTTCTGCATCCTCGTATACCTGTTTATCCGGGATGAAAGATCCTTTGATCAGTTCAACGTTAATA
>DASSAY010000321.1:0-10935 GCA_035699185.1 Balneolaceae bacterium
TTCTGGTGGGTAAAATTACGCCTAAAGGCGAAACGGATCCTACGCCCGAAGAAAAACTTTTGCGTGCTATTTTCGGTGACAAAGCCGGCGATGTGAAGGATGCTTCATTAAAAACACCGCCCGGCGTATCAGGAACGGTGATCAATACCAAGCTCTTTAGCCGTAAGCGTGATGAGCAGATCTCACGCAAAGAGGAGAAGAAGCAGGTAGAGCTGGAAAATGAGCGTCATGCCGAGAAAGTTTCTGATCTCAACAGCAAGATGATCAACAAGCTTTATACGCTGCTCAGAGATAAAACATCACCCGGCGTTTACGACTTTAGCGGAGTAGAACTTATTCCCAAAGGCGAAAAATACCGGAAATCGGATTTTGAAGAGCTCGACCCGGTAAGAATTAATGAAAATATCGCTTGGGCTACGGATGAAGATTTAGTAGAACATGTGCGCTTACTCTTCAAGAATTACAGAAGCCTGCGCAGAGAAATTGATACAGAGGCCAAACGCCGAAAATACCAGATTCAGGTTGGAGATGATCTGCCGCCGGGAATCATCCAAAAGGCAAAGGTCTATGTTGCCAAAAAGCGCAAGCTTCAGGTAGGTGACAAGATGGCCGGGCGCCACGGTAACAAAGGTGTGGTTGCCAAAGTGGTTCCGGTCGAAGATATGCCTTATATGGAAGACGGAACTCCTGTTGATATCTGTCTGAACCCATTGGGTGTACCTTCTCGAATGAACCTTGGCCAGATTTATGAAACCATCCTCGGCTGGGCTGCCAAAAAATTAGGCGTAAAATTTGCTACACCTATTTTTGACGGCGCAAGCCAGGAAGAAGTAGAAGAGCAGCTCGAAAATGCAGGCTTGCCGAAAGACGGACGTGTAACGCTTTATGATGGCCGTACCGGTAAAGCGATGGACCAAAAAACAACCGTAGGCTATATCTACATGCTCAAGCTCAATCACTTGATTGAAGACAAAATGCATGCCCGGTCTATTGGCCCGTATTCATTGATTACGCAGCAGCCACTGGGCGGTAAAGCTCAATTTGGCGGCCAGCGACTGGGTGAAATGGAAGTTTGGGCACTTTACGCTTACGGTGCTTCAAGCATTCTAAAAGAAATGCTCACTGTTAAAAGTGATGATGTAAAAGGCCGATCGCGGGTTTACGAAGCGATCGTTAAGGGTGAAAACTTGCCCGAAGGCGATGTCCCTGAATCTTTCAAAGTATTGCTGAGAGAAATGATGGGTCTTGGCCTTGAAATTCACTTAGACTAACTAAAACGCAGAATTTTTACTGTTGAATAAAGTCAAACCGGAGGTACTTCCTTGCCGACTACTAATACATTAACAGTTTCAAAAGACTTCGAAAGCATTGGAATTTCCCTTGCGTCGCCGGAGACTATTCTCTCCCGTTCGCATGGCGAAGTCTTAACACCGGAAACCATTAACTACCGTACTTTTAAACCGGAAATGGATGGTCTTTTTTGTGAAAAGATCTTTGGTCCGGTTAAAGATTACGAATGTCATTGCGGCAAATACAAGCGAATTCGCTATAAAGGCATTATTTGTGACCGTTGTGGCGTTGAAGTAACCAGAAAAGCTGTGCGACGTGAGCGCATGGGTCATATTTCTTTGACCGTGCCCGTTGTTCACATCTGGTATTTCAAATCACTGCCAAATAAGCTGGCTTATCTTCTCGGTTATTCTTCGAAGAACCTTGAGAAGATCGTTTATTACGAAACTTATGTGATAACGAACGCCGGTGTGGCCCGTGATCTCGGTTACCAAAAAGCCGACCTTATCTCTGAAGAAGAGTATTATGACATCTTAGATCAGCTGCCTGAAGATCAGTGGGAGCTGGATGATGACGATGAAGATAAATTCGTAGCCAAAGAAGGCGCGGATGCTATTGAAGAATTGTTATCCACGCAAAATTTGGATGATCTCGCCTATCGCCTTCGTTATGAAGCGCGAAACGAGACCTCACAAATGCGTAAAAAGAAGAAGCTGAAGCGGCTTCAGGTAATCGAATCATTCCGTGCGGCAAATCAACACACCGAAAACCGTCCCGAGTGGATGGTACAGCGTGTGATTCCTGTGATTCCGCCGGAACTTCGTCCGCTCGTTCCATTAGAAGGGGGACGATTTGCGACCTCAGATCTTAATGATCTTTATCGCCGTGTGATCATCCGGAATAACCGTTTGAAGCGTTTGATAGATATCAAAGCGCCGGACGTTATCCTGCGGAACGAAAAACGCATGTTGCAGGAAGCGGTTGATTCACTCTACGACAATTCAAGAAAATCGAACGCGGTTCGCAGCAATAATCGTCCTTTAAAATCACTCAGCGATATGTTGAAGGGTAAAAGCGGACGATTCCGCCAGAACCTGCTCGGTAAGCGTGTTGATTATTCGGGACGCTCTGTAATTGTTGTAGGCCCTGAGCTGAAAATGCACGAATGCGGCTTGCCGAAAGAAATGGCGGTAGAGTTATACAAGCCGTTCATCATTCGCCGCTTAATTGAACGCGGTTATGTGAAAACGGTAAAATCTGCCAAAAAGGTAGTGGATCGCCGCGACCAGGTAGTATGGGAAGTGCTCGAAAACGTAATTGACGGTCATCCCGTAATGCTGAACCGTGCACCAACGCTCCACCGTTTGGGTATTCAGGCTTATCAGCCGGTGCTTATTGAGGAGAAAGCTATTCGATTGCACCCGCTTTCTTGTTCGGCTTTCAACGCTGACTTTGACGGTGACCAAATGGCCGTGCACGTTCCCTTAAGTAACGATGCTATTCTTGAAGCATCCGTCTTGATGCTTGGTTCGCACAATATTTTAAGTCCTGCGAGCGGCGGCCCTGTAGCTGTTCCGTCTCAGGATATGGTCTTGGGTATTTATTACCTCACTAAAATGGCCAACAACAAAAAAGGCGAAGGCAAGACTTTTGCTAATGAAGATGAAGTATTGATCGCTTATGACCGTGATCGATTGGATCTTCATGCCAAAATTAATATCCGGCTTTCTAAGGGTGAAGGAGAAGGCCATGAGATTATTAAATCTACAACCGGCCGTGTAATCTTCAACCGAATTTTACCGGAAGAAATGGGTTATATCAACCGTACGCTTGGTAAAAAAGAGCTGCGCCAGTTGCTTACCGAAATTCATTATAAAGTGGGAACCGCACGAACTGCGGCATTCCTTGATGATATGAAAAAGCTCGGTTTCGAGCAGGCCACAATCGGTGGACTTTCGTTCAGCCTTGAAGACATCGTTATTCCCGATGAGAAACAGGAACTTATTCAAAAAGCTCAGGATGAAGTAGCAGAAATTACTGAGCGTTATGAAATGGGTTTCATCACCGATAACGAACGCTATAATCAGGTTATTGATAAGTGGACCAGTACCACAAATCGTGTTTCTGAGTCGCTGTTTACGGCCTTGACGAACGACCGCGAAGGTTTCAACCCGGTATTTATGATGGCTGATTCCGGTGCTCGTGGTTCCAAAGAGCAGATTCGACAGCTCGGCGGTATGCGTGGATTGATGGCAAAGCCGCAGAAAAGCTCCATGCAGGAAGGCAATGAAGTTATTGAGAATCCTATTCTTTCTTCTTTCAAAGAAGGGCTCACGGTTCTTGAGTACTTTATTTCAACGCACGGTGCGCGTAAAGGTTTGGCCGATACTGCGCTTAAAACAGCGGATGCCGGCTATTTGACCCGTCGTCTGGTTGATGTTTCTCAAGACATCATCATTAACGAAGATGATTGCGGTACTTTGCGTGGCATCAAAATGAAGGCGCTGAAAGATAACGAAGATGTTATTGAAAGCCTTGAAGACCGCATTTTGGGACGTGTTTCTTTGCATGAAATCACGGATCCCATTACCGATGATCTGATTTGCGAAGCTAACCAGCTGATTGATGAAGAAGTAGCGAAGAAAATCGCTGAAACTTCCATCGAGGAAGTTGAAATTCGTTCTGTACTTACCTGTGAAACCGAACGCGGTGTATGCTCAAAATGCTACGGTCGCGATCTTTCACGCGGTACGATGGTTCAGGTGGGTGAAGCTGTGGGTGTTATCGCGGCTCAGTCTATTGGTGAACCGGGAACACAGCTTACGCTTCGAACCTTCCACGTTGGAGGTACTGCTTCTCGTATGGAATCAGAATCCATGCACAAAACGAAATTCGACGGAAAAGTTCAGTTCGAAAATGTGCGTGTTGTTGAGTATGATGATGGTGAAGAGATTCACAATATTGTACTGAGCCGTGCCGGTGAAATCAAGATTATTGATGAAGAAGGCAAGGTTCTTACAACCTATAATGTACCTTACGGTTCTGAGCTTCTTGTTGAAGAAGGAGACGAAATACCTAAAGGCGTACCGCTTTGCAGCTGGGATCCGTACAATGCGAATATTTATTCAGAGATTGACGGAAAAGTTGAATACCAGGATGTTATTGGTGATATCACTTATGCCGAAGAAACCGATACACAGACCGGTCACCGCGAGAAAGTGATTATTGATTCTAAAGACCGTTCACTCGTGCCTACGCTTGTGGTGAAAGGCAAAGATGATCGAATTCGCGAAAATACGCTTCCGGTCGATACACACATTGTTGTGGATGACGGGGAGGCTGTTTCATCCGGACAAATTCTGGCTAAGATTCCGCGTGTTACCGGTAAATCTAAAGATATTACGGCTGGCCTGCCGCGTGTAACCGAGCTGTTTGAGGCTCGTTCACCAAGCGATCCGGCGGTAGTTTCGGAGATCGACGGTATTGTAACGATGGGCGGACGTAAGCGCGGCAAACAGGAAGTAATCGTTGAAAGTAAAGACGGCACAACGAAAAAGAAATATCTTATTTCGTTGTCGAAACACATCCTGGTTCAGGAGAATGATTATGTGAAAGCCGGACAGCAACTTTCTGATGGTACCGTTTCCGCAGAGGAAATTCTTAATATTTCCGGTCCGTTCGCAGTTCAATCTTATCTTGTGAATGAGATTCAGGAAGTATACCGCTTGCAGGGCGTGCGAATCAATGATAAGCACATTGAAACTATCGTGCGCACGATGATGCAGAAGGTTGAAATTACCGATTCGGGCGATACTATGTTCCTTGAAGGCGACAAAGTTGACCGATTTGAAGTCACCAATAAAAATGATGAATTGATCGGCAAATATGTGGTGACCGAAACAGGTGAAAGCGACCTGAAGCAGGGAACCATTCTTGATCGTCGTGAAGTGCGTGAAGTAAACAATGCGCTGATTAAAGAAGGCAAAGAGGAAATCAAAACACGCGAAGCCGAACAGGCCATTTCTAAACCGATCTTGCTTGGAATTACGCGTGCGGCCCTTTCAACCGAAAGTTGGTTGTCTGCTGCATCATTCCAGGAGACTACCAAGGTGCTGACTCAAGCATCTATTGAAGCCAAGAAAGATTACTTGCTTGGCCTCAAAGAAAATGTGATTGTCGGTCATAAAGTACCTGCCGGAACAGGATTGCGTAAATACGACGATCTTATCGTGGGCAAAAAAGCTGAACTGGATGAAGATGAGCAAGAAGTTGCGAAGGTCTTTGACCAGTTAAGCGGCGCAGGCGAGCCAAACGGAACAGATGGAGCAGAAGCAACAGCCAAGGCTGATGCAGAAGAAGAGGAATCTTAATTTCCGCTCTTTCTAAATTATAAAAATGTAAAAGCGCCTGGCGAGGAGTCAGGCGCTTTTTTTGTTAGGGTAATTGCAGTAGCGGGTGCCAAGCACTTCAAAGTGCCTGGCACCTAATTAACGTGAAGGCAGGAGTTTAACTCCCTTTAAGCTTTGAACTAAGATTCCTTTTTAGCTTCTTCTTTTTTCTTAGTGGCTTCGATCGAACTCAATAAGTTTTCGGCTTCGTTAATTAAATCCTCGGCACGCTGCCGAGCATCTTCAACCACCAAATCGCCTTTGCGTTTTGCATCCGAAATAGATGATTTTTCATCCGTAAGCCGTTCGATAAGCCGGGTTAGTTCGTCAAGGTAGGAGCTGAGACGGTATGAAAGAATATCGCGTGTGTTGCTGCCTTTTTCAGGCGCGTAAAGTAACGCAACCGCGGAACCGATAAGTGCTCCTGATAATAATCCAAAGGTAAAATCTGATTTACTCATAATATTTGTCCTGAATTGCCAAGTCTTAGTGAAAAATAATTTCTTTTATAACGCTAATAGTTTGCCTTTAATATGCAATTTACTACGCTTTTTTAAAAATTGTTTATCAGTTTTAATGTTAAATGAAACAAAATTGTGTTTAAGTTGATCGAAAGTTATTCAAAGGTAACTTGTTAATAAAGAAAGATATTTTTCTTATTTTAAGAAAAGAAATCAACCCAAGCCATTACCAAGCGATATGAAATTTTTTATTGATACTGCCGATCTCGATGAAATAAAAGAAGCTCATGATTTAGGTGTTTTGGACGGAGTGACGACCAATCCCAGCTTGTGCGCGAAGATTGGGATTAAGGATTTTGAGGGACACATAGCCAAAATTTGTAATATGATTGAAGGCGACGTATCTGCCGAAGTTGTTTCAACCGAGTATGACGAAATCATGACCGAAGCACGTCATTTGGCCACCATAGCCGATAATGTAGTGGTGAAAGTGCCTTTGATTAAAGACGGTATTAAAGCCATTCGAAGCCTTTCGGATGAGGGTATTCGAACCAATTGTACACTTTGTTTTTCGGCTACTCAGGCACTCGTCGCTGCGAAAGCGGGAGCTACTTACATTTCACCATTCATTGGGCGGCTGGATGACATTTCCGATGATGGCATGCAGCTTATCGCGGACATCGTGGCTATTTACCAAAATTATGATTTTGAGACCGAAGTGCTGGCCGCCAGTATTCGTCACCCGATGCATGTATTCGAAGCCGCCCGTTTAGGTGCTGATGTAGCTACTATGCCGCTCAAAGTAATCGATCAACTGTTGCATCACCCATTGACAGATGCGGGATTAGAGCGCTTTTTGAGCGATTGGAATTCGTTGCAGGAGGAGCTAAAGGAAGGAGAGTGAATTAGTTGCGAAAAGTAATTAGTGGCACAAGCAGGACGCTTGTGTCAGTGAGGTAAATTGTCCCCGAAAAATGCCAGGCACTTCAAAAAGTACCTGGCATTTTTGTTATTCAATAATTCTGAATCTGTTTAACATAGCCCGTAAAACCAAGTTGTTTTAACTCTTGTTGTTTGTTTTTTGCTTTATTCTCATCGGTAAAAGTGCCAAAATAAACGCGATAAATATTACCTCCTTCCAAATAAAACGTTTCAACACGAGCCCCTTTTATTTTTTGAGAGAATTCAACAGCCCGGTCTTTTTCATAGAATGAAGCCAGTTGAACAGTAAAGGTGGGAGTTTTAAGGTTGACTATTCGTTCTTCGTTTATTTGTCCTTCTAATAAAATCAATGACACATGGGCAGTTCCAGGTCCGATCATTCCGATTTCCATTGCCGCCTTTTTTGAAAGATCAATAATGCGGTCTTTGGCGTAGGGCCCGCGATCATTAATGCGAACTATAACCGATTTCCCATTATCCAGATTTTTAACCCTGAGAATGGTGCCAAAGGGTAAGGTGCGGTGAGCCGCAGTGAGCTCATGCATATTGTAAATTTCACCATTCGCCGTTAAATTGCCGTGAAAATCAGGTCCATACCAGCTGGCCATCCCTTCCTCAATTTTACTGCCTGTTTCTAAAGACGGGTCGGTTTCTTTGGCAGAATTTTTAGTAAAACGATTTGTGATGCCACAGGATGTAATAAATAAACTAAACCCTAAAACAGCTATTAAAGAATATCTCAAAATATGATTAGATTGTCCTATTTTTACTGACAATATATTTTAGGAGAGGCAGAAAATCCAATGAAATCGCATCACTGATGAAGCTGATTACACAGATGAAAGGATTATAAATAATAAATTATCAGGAGGGATGAAAATGAGCCGAAGAACGGACTTTTCCGAAGGAATGCCTATGGCAGAAACGATGACTTATGCTTATCCCGATAACATTGAGCCGGTGATCCCGATTGATCGGGACGACCTATTCTTTATAGATAATTTGAGCCGGTGACTGGATTTGAACCAGCGACCTATTCTTTACGAGAGAATCGCTCTACCCCTGAGCTACACCGGCTTGTTTGGCTCAATATCGGGACTCTACCAACTGAGTTACTTCGGCTTTTTAATGAGGGGCAATATAAGCATTATCCGCAATGGTTGGCAAGAATGACGGTAGAAAAATAAGCGTTAAAATTAGTGTTCTAACGCACTCTTAACTATTTTTAGCAACTTCTCTTAATGCTAAAAATTTTTTATGCAAGAATTTATTTCAAATACTCCGGTAACTTTTTATATCCTTGCCGCCAGCAGCCTTATTTCACTGGTGGCTTTGTATGTTTATCCGCCGTTACTCGAAGTTGGTTACCTTAAACCTTACCGGATGATCCGAGAAAATACGTGGTACGAACTCATCACATCCGGCTTTTTACATGCGAGTCTCGGACATTTATTTGTCAATATGTTTACACTCTATTTTTTTGGGTCGGTGATGGAGCAGGTGATGGGCTCCGTATCCTTTTTAGGGCTCTATGTTTCGGGACTCATTATAGCCGGTATTCCATCTGTGGTAAAACATAGAAATAATCCGCAGTATGCTACTTTAGGTGCATCAGGGGCGGTAGGAGCCGTTTTATTTGCCTTCATTTTTCTTTTTCCCTTTGAAGATATCATCCTATTTCTCATCCCCATCCCTATCCCGGCCTTTCTTTTTGGCATTCTTTATTTGATTTATAGTATGTACGCGAGCAAACAGGAGCGGGGAAATATCAACCATGAAGCACATATCGCCGGAGCTCTCTGGGGAATTATCTACATGGTTTTATTTGTACCGAATGCTATTGACCGCTTTATCAAGGTTATAGGATTGGCTTAGTCATCACCCATTATTTTTGCGAAAGTCTTGCATGAAATTAACGAGTGCTTGAACACTTTCTCTTGGGAGAGCATTATACATGCTGGCGCGAATTCCGCCTACGCTTCGATGGCCTTTTAGTGCAACTAAATGTTGTTTAGCAGCTTTTGACAGAAATTTTTCTTCAAGCTCTTCTGATGGAAGTCGGAATGTGGCGTTCATCAGTGAGCGTGAATCTTTTTGCACAGCCCCCCGGTAAAAATCATCTTTGTCGATTTCATCGTACAGAAGGCCTGCCTTTTCTTTGTTGAATTTCTCAAAGTGAGTGAGTCCGCCTTTATTTTCAATCCAATCCAGCACCAAATTTACCATATAAACATTAAAAGTAGGTGGAGTGTTGAAGATTTTTTCAGCATGGGTTTTGTATTGAAGAATGGTGGGAACGCCTTTTGATGATGCTTTTTTCAGAAAATCATTGTGGATGATAACAACAGTTACACCCGCAGGGCCCGCATTTTTCTGAGCTCCTGCATAAATAAGCCCATATTTTGAAGCATCGATAGGCTTAGAAAGAAAATCGGAGGATGCATCACAAACGAGGGGAATGCCGTTTGTTTCCGGCTCTTTAGGAAACTGCGTGCCTGCTACCGTGTTGTTTGATGTGTAATGGACGTAAACGGAATCTTCGTTAAAATTCAGATCATCATCTTTAGGCACACGATCGTAGTTCGTTTCTTTACTGCTGTAAGATTGATGCACAGGCCCAAAAAGCTCCGCTTCTGTGATGGCTTTGGCCGACCATCGGCCCGTGTCGATATAATCAGCTGTTTTGTCTTCATTAAGAAAATTGAAGGGAATCATCATAAATTGCGAACTGGCGCCGCCTTGTAAAAACATAATGGTATAGTTGTCATCAAGGCCAAGCAGATTTCGCAGGCGGGATTTTGCCTGATGATCAATCTCGCTGTATTCATGCCCACGGTGACTCATTTCAATAATGGAACGTCCTTTGTCGTGGTAATTAACGAATTGTGCCTGTGCTTTTTGAAGCACTTCTAAAGGTAAAGTTGCCGGTCCGGCGCTGAAGTTGTGAACACGATTCATGTGGATTTTATTTAACTTTTTGAGGTTATAAAGTCTGATCTTTGTTCGAACTAATGTCTTGTCATCCCCCTGCGCCCCTTCAAAGAGGGACAAGTTCTCCTCTTCGAGGAGATTTATTAAAAGGAATGAACAAGAAGTCCCGATCTTAGTTTTGGTTCAAACCAGGTTGATTTGGGCGGCATGAGGAGTCTTTCATCAGAAACCCGTACCAGTTCCTCAATCCCCGTTGGGTACATGCTGACGCCCATTTCTGCCTCACCTTCGGTTACAAGGTTTTCCAGTTCCAGGGTTCCCCGGCTGCCTCCTACAAAAGAAATATTTTCGTCACGTCGAACGTCGATAATATTTAAGAGCGGGTTGAGCAAAAATTCCTGGAGCCGGTAAACATCAAGTTGCTGGACAGCTGTGGGATTTTCATCAACCGGAAGTGTCATTCCAAACCATTGGCCCTCGATAAAAATTCGAATGTCTCCCTTTTTAGAAGGTATGGGATCAGTGGCGGGTTTGATGTTAAAATGATCGTTTAGGGACTGTAGAAAGTTATCGGGCACAGAATGAATGATTCTGTTGTAGGCTAAAATGTTCATATCGGACATGGGGAAAACCACGGCGGGAAAGAAATTATATTCATCACGGCCGGTTTGATTCGGGTTATTCTCGCGCATTTTCTCCGCTGCCCGGGATGCACTTTTGCAACGATGATGGCCGTCGGCAATATAAAGATTGGGAATGGTTTCAAAAGCTTCCACAAAATCAGCGGTTTCAGGAATACGCCAGAGTTTGTGAGTTACGCCATCCGGAGCTTCAAAATTAAAAAGCGGACTTTTTTTCATCGCATCATCCATTAGTTCTTGAAGGCGTTCATCATCTTTGTAAGTGATCATCACCGGCTCTGC
>DASSAY010000322.1:0-2573 GCA_035699185.1 Balneolaceae bacterium
AGTGTAACCTACCGGTTTATCGCCGGCGGACGCACAGCCTTTTTAAGCCAGAACCTGCGGGAAATACTGGAGATAGGTGCTACAATGCGTTTTCCGGTCGACACCCGCGAGCCTTATATGGCTATTTCATTAGCTAACGAAAAGCGGTTCGGCATCGACGGTATCTGGTATAAAGGAGGTATTGACGCGCGAATCTGGCCTTTTTTATCACTTCGGTTTGGTTTGATGATTCAATCGGAAACCGAGGTTGTTGCCCCGCGTTTTGGATTCGGTTTAATAAGTGATGTCGTAGAATTAGATTACGCGCTCTCTTTCAATGATGATTTGTACGAGCGTTTTCACCAGCTAACTTTAACTTTACATCTCGATTAAGATGATTGCTTCTCCCTCACACGATCACCTACAGGAATCCCGGTTAAATGATGTTGAAAAATCATCGCGCAGCGTGCTGATGCGGGATATTTTCTACAAAATTCTTAGCCTTGCCAAACTGAGCTCCAATGCTATTGTAGTGGGCGAGGTAGGCTCGGGTAAAAAGCGCATGGCCCACATCATTCATGAAAACAGCTACCGCGTAAACGGCCCTTTTTATTCATTCTACTGTGTTGATGTGGATGAAGATCGCTACAAAGACGCCTTCTGGGGGCATTTGCAGTTCGATGAAGAACAAATCACCCTAAAATATGATGCCATTGAAAAAGCCAGCGGAGGCGTGTTGTACCTGGATCAATTTTCTGAACTGTCGCCGTCGTTCATGCTCAACATTATTAAATCGTTTTTAAAGGGCAGCAAGCAGCTGTTTCGTTATGATTCATCCCATATTCCGCGGCTGGTTATTTCATTCAACCAGGAATCGTTCAACAAAATGTTAGACACTCCTTTATGGGATGAAATACTCGATTTATTAGATCCCATGGTGGTGATGCTGCCGCCCTTGCGTGAGAGGAAGGAAGACATTCCCCTTCTTATCGACCATTTTATCGAGGAGATTAAAAAGAAACACGATGAATGGAAAAACCTTACTATTTCGGCTCAGGCCCTTTGCGAGTGCTTTAATTACAGCTGGCCGGGAAACATCAGGCAGCTTAAAAATGCCATTCTGCAAGGGGCCATTTTATCTTATGGAAAAACCATTGAATGCAAGCATTTGCCTTTTTCAATGAGTTGGCAGCTGCCCTATGAATTTGATGGAAATAGATTGTTTCTCTGAACAATAAATAGCGTGAATTATGCCCGCAGGATTTATTACATCGTTCATCATACCGCTTATTTTATCGCTTATTATAACGCCCTGGGTTATCAAATTTGCTCTGCAAATTAATGCTGTTGATAACCCGGGCGGACGGAAAATTCACACTTCGGTAACGCCCCGCCTGGGCGGCTTGGCTGTTTTTAGTAGTGTTGTGGTTTCTGTGGGCTTTATTTTTGTCCTTTTCCCCGAACTTGCCGCACCTATTGAAGCCGTCGCCTGGCAAACGTACATCATTCTATTCTGCTTTTTAAGCATCTTTCTTTTAGGTTTTTGGGATGATCTAAACTCTTTGAAGCCGGGCATCAAATTCGGAATTCAATTTATTATAGCGGCGGCGGTTTATTTCGCAGGCTTTAAGATATCCAACATCACCAATCCTGTGGGAAGCGGAATGCTGAATGTTGAAATGATCGACTTTCCCCTCACCCTTTTGTGGATTGTCGGTATCACCAATGCCTTCAATTTGATTGATGGTCTTGACGGACTTGCCTCGGGCGTTGCTACCATCGCGAGCATTTCTATATTCACCGTTTCAGCACTGGAAGGTGAATTTTTAATTGCCATGTTAGCACTTACCATGGCAGGAGCTTTAGTGGGTTTTCTGCGTTATAATTTTAGTCCCGCCAAAATTTTTCTGGGAGATTCGGGGAGCTTATTTATTGGCTTTTCGATGGCGTTGATGTCGATTCAAAGCACCACCAAAACGTCTACCGGTTTTGCCCTGCTCTTTCCGATGCTTGTGCTGGGGTTTCCTATCACCGACACCCTGATTTCAATGCTGCGAAGGTTTTTAGGCAGTTATATGCCAGAACGTTCTATGGGAAAATCAAAATCATTAGCCGGTAAAATTCATGAAATGTTTACGCCAGACAGTTCACACATTCATCACCAACTGCTTTCGCTGGGGTTAACCCATCGAAATACTGTTCTGCTGCTTTATTTTGTATCCGCTTTTTTCGCGCTCGGAGCTTTTGCAGTCACTCAGGTCCAAAATTTCGAGGTGCTACTGATTATCGGCTTGCTGGTCGGCCTGGTGATTTTTCACGGACTAAAAAAGCTGCGCTACCGCGAAATCGCCATTTTTAATAACGGAATGATGCTGCCCATTTACGAAAAATGGATTTTAAACCGCGTGCTATTTTTAGGCTTGATCGACCTCGTGTTTGTGGCGGCTTCTTATACCCTTAGCTATAAGCTTCTGTATGGTATCAATCCGTCTTCAGTGCAATTCCTCAATTTTGAGCAAGTACTGATTATGGTGATTTTCGTGCAGCTTTTCACCTTTTGGATTACTGGTTTGTATCGCGAAAAGATCAAGCAG
>DASSAY010000323.1:0-7902 GCA_035699185.1 Balneolaceae bacterium
AGGCTATGAATTTGCCGTCTCTCGTCCCGAAGTGCTATATCGCGAAATCGACGGCCAGCGCCACGAGCCTTTCGAAGAAGTGGTGGTTGATGTGCACCAGGATTACAGTAATCGTGTGATCGACAACTTGCAGCAACGAAAGGGAATTATGACATCCATGACACAAGAAGGCGAAAATAATCGGTTGACTTTCAAAGTACCTTCGCGCGGACTGATTGGCTTTCGAAGTGAGATGCTTACCGAAACTCGCGGCACCGGAATCATGCACCAGCAGTTTGATTCGTATGAACCCTTTGCGGGAGAAATTTCGGGACGGAACAGCGGGGCCCTTGTGGCGCTCGAAAAGGGTGAAGTAACCGGCTACGGGCTTGAAGGTTTGCAAGACCGCGGTACCTTTTTGGTTGAACCCGGCGATCCTGTTTATGCGGGGCAGGTAGTTGGAATCAACAAGCGTGCGGATGATATGGTGGTAAACGTGGTGAAGAAAAAGAATTTAACGAATCATCGAGCTACTCAAACCGCCGATGCCGTTAAAATTGCTCCCGCCAGGAAAATGAGCCTCGAGCAGTGCATCGAATTCATTGATAACGATGAACTGCTGGAAGTTACTCCCAAAAGCCTGCGCATCCGCAAAATGTATCTCGATCACAACGAGCGCAAACGAGCAGAAAAGAAGAAAGAGTTTGCGTAGCGCTGATTGAATTGATTGCGTTGATGAAGCAGATTATTATTTTGCTTTGAAGGTTGTACTTTTAAACTAAAAGTGGGAGTATAACTTTCTTCAAGCAGGCCGAGATAATTTAATCTGCGAGAATCTGTACAATCAGCTTAATCAGCGCTCTATGGACGACAAAAAATCAAAACATAACGAATTCGCCGAACTGCTGGATAGCAGGTTCACCATTCCCGGTACGAGTATTCGCTTTGGTATTGATCCTATTTTGGGGCTGATTCCCGGAGCGGGAGATTTGCTCACCGGTATAGCCTCTCTTTATTTCGTATACATTGGCGCTCGTTACGGCGCTCCTGCCTCTGTTTTAATTCGAATGCTGCTAAATATTTTAGCGGACATCATCATTGGTGCCATTCCGCTTTTAGGTGAGATTTTCGATTTCGGGTGGAAAGCTAATCTACGTAATGCCCGTCTTTTGGATGAATTCCAAAACCATCCCGCTAAGACAAAATCACAAAGCAAAATTATCGTCTGGTCTGTTTTTGTCATTTCAATCCTGTTAGTTCTTCTGCTGGTTTACCTACTTGTGTGGCTGATTGCTGCGTTTTTCGGGCTTCTGGTTTAGGCTGTTCTTCTTTTGCATATCAAAGCGTTTTTTGGATTAAAAAATATTCATTCCCAGGCAGGCGCTTGGGTTACATTTCAAAATGCTCAAAATTGAACAATTCTCACTTATAATGAACGAAGTCTGCCTTTAACACCTTAGGAGAAGGAAACAAAGAAGGGCTTAGTTGGTATAAAAGGATGACGAAGAAGCGCCTGAAAAATTACAACGGAGAGAAAAAAAAGTTGTATTGGTTTTTGAACTCAAAATTCAAGGAGATTGCGAAGTGTTTGTTAAGCCATTCCAGTCTCTCAGAATTTTCAGTTTGCGATCAGGAAAAATGATAATTCGCAAAGATCAAGTGAGATGGAATTTAAAAAAATTGCGATTCTCAGAGCGAATGCTCTTGGTGATTTTGTTTTCACTCTGCCCGCCTTATATGCTTTAAGAGAGCGTTTCCCCGATGCCGAGATTGTTTTTTTGGTGAAGCGATTGTATAAGAATTTTTTATCTCAAAGAAGCCTTCCGATAGACCGAGTGATGGTTGTTCCTCCTTATCCCGGTGTGGGCGAAGCCGAAGATTTTGAGCCTGACCAGGAAGAAGTTGACCAGTTTTTTCGCAAAATGGAAAAAGAAAAATTTGACCTGGCCATCCAGATTCATGGCGGCGGACGAAATTCAAATCCTTTTTTAAAAAGGCTCGGTGCAAAGGTAACGCTGGGCTTAAAAACGCCTGATGCCGAGCCTCTCGATATATCGGTCCCTTATGTTTATTACCAAAATGAGATATTAAGGTTGTTGGAAGTCGTAAAAGAGGTGGGAGCGCAAACGAAAAACCTGGAGCCGAAACTTGAGGTCGTTGACGAAGATTTGAGAGAAGCCGCAGAAGTACTTAACGGTGTGGGAGAACTAAAAAAAGTGGTTTTACATCCCGGAGCTTCGGATTTGCGAAGACACTGGCCTGCGGAGAAATTCGCGAAAGTCGGTGATCATTTTGCCGCTAAAGGCTATGCCGTTTGTGTTACAGGCACTTCGCAGGAAAAAGACCTGGTGGAGAAAGTAGTCAACAACATGGAACAAAAGGCAGAAAATTTATGTGGGAAGCTGACCATTTCTGGGCTTATCGGACTTCTGTCAAAAGCCAGTCTGGTGATATCAAATGATACCGGACCGCTTCATTTGGCTCGCAGTATAGGTGTTCCGGCCGTAGGTATTTACTGGTGCGGCAATCTGATTAACGCTGGCCCCATGACCAGAAAGTTTATGCGTCCCCTGGTTTCGTGGCAAACCCATTGCCCCTTATGCGGACAGGATATTGCCAGCGATTATGCTTTCGATAAAAGAAAACAAAATGACTGTAAGCATGAGGCTTCATTTGTAGCACCCATAGAGGTCGAAGGGGTAACCCAAGCCGGAGAGGAGATGCTCTCGCTGCGGTGTGCGCTTTAAGATTTTAATTCTTAGAATTGCTTAGTTGAAATATTGAGAACATTTTTCGCTCTAAAAGTCATCCCGATGACCCCTTTTTTGGGGGGAGAGGGATCTCAAATGTGATAAAGGCAAATGCCCCGATTAAGGCATAAGTAGTTTCAATGTTTGAGATGCCTCATATGTGTTTGGGCTGACAAAAAAAAAGAGACAAAATATTTATGAGAGAGAAAACAGTAAAAGATTTAGAAATAGGCAAGATAGCTATATTTCGTGCCCTTCAGCTTGGTGATTTGCTGACCATCATTCCTTCCGTGCGGGCCCTGCGTAAAACATTTCCCAAAACCGAAATTACGCTGATTGGCCTTCCATGGGCAAGAGATTTTGTCAGCCGCTTCAATAAATATTTCGACAGGTTCATTGAATTCCCCGGATTTCCCGGCTTGCCCGAAAGAGCGTTTAATCCGCAGGCATTCGTTCAGTTTCTCTCCCAAATACAGGATGAAAATTTTGATTTAGCCATTCAAATGCAAGGTTCCGGATATATCACTAATCCTATGATGGAACTTCTAAACGCCAGAAATATGGCCGGTTTTTATGGTGAAGGGCACTACCGCCCGAATAAAGATTTTTTCATCCCCTATGTTGAATCGGGTCATGAAGCCGAAAAATTCTTAAAGCTGATGGAAGGCATAGGAATCAAATCGGATGGAACCCACTTAGAATTTCCCGTGTTGGAAGCAGAAGCAGAAGCAGCAACAAGGCTTTTGGCTGAGCATCATCTTCAGGAAAGAGCCTTTGTTTGTATTCATACCGGGTCGAGAGAAGAGGCCCGGCGCTGGAATGCAGAGAATTTTGCGAAAACTGCTGATTATATCTATTCAAGAGGATATAAAGTTGCTTTTACCGGCACCCAAAAAGAGAGAGAATCTATTCACAAGATTGCGAAAATGTCCCAATCACCTTCTGTAAATCTGGCCGGTCGTACCCATTTGGGTGAACTGGCAGCGATACTAAAAAAGTGTGCCCTGCTCGTAACTAACGATACCGGAGTGGTTCATATCGCAATTGGAGTGGGAGCAAAAAGCGTAATCATTTACAATAAAGAAGGCTCAAATATTGAGAGATGGGCCCCCATCAACCGAAAAAGACACTCTGTTATTGAGCCGGAGCGAGCCAAGCAGCTAAGTAATGTTTTAAAAGAATTAGACTTGAGATTAAGAGCTCAACCCAAAAGAGAGTATGAGCATGCAAGAGCAATCTGATCAAAAACTGAAAGTACTGACCTGGCATATTCACGGCAACTACCTTTATTATCTCAGTCAGGCTGATGTTGATTTCTACCTGCCTGTGAGAGAGGGCCGGACGAACGGCTATGGCGGACGTGCCGGCAGTTTCCCGTGGGGAGAAAATGTTCATGAAGTAGAAGCGGACAAGGTTAAAGAACTGGATTTAGATATCATCCTGTTTCAATCTGCCCAAAATTATCTCGAAGACCAGTATGAAATATTATCCGAAGAGCAGCGGCGGTTGCCCAAAATATATATCGAGCACGACCCGCCGCGCGAGCATCCCACCGATACCAAACACGTTGTGGACGATCCCGATGTGTTGTTAGTTCACGTAACACACTTCAACAATTTGATGTGGAATTCTAATTCAACCCCCACCCAAGTTATAAATCACGGGGTGATTATTCCCGATGGGCCAAGCTACACGGGTGAAATTGACAAAGGAATTGTAGTGGTTAACAACCTGAAGAAAAGGGGCCGAAGGCTGGGGCTTGATGTGTTTGAATATGTACGAAAGAAAGTTCCGCTTGATCTGGTGGGCATCAACGCCAAAGAAGTGGGCGGTTTGGGTGAAATGCCTTACCAGGAGCTCCACAAACTTACTTCACAATACCGCTTTTTCTTCAATCCCATTCGATATACCAGTCTGGGCCTGTCGGTGTGTGAAGCGATGATGGTGGGGCTGCCGATCGTAGGACTCGCAACTACCGAAATGGCGGTAACAGTAAAGAATCACATTAATGGTTTTGCCCATACCGATGTTGATTTTCTGGTTAAGAAAATGAAATACCTGCTGGACAATCCCGATGATGCGGAAACCTTGGGAAGAAATTCAGCGGATTACGCGAGAGAACATTTTTCAATTAATCGTTTTAGCAAAGAGTGGAAGGCGACCTTTCGAAACTGGTCGGAACTAATGCAAAACAGGAAGGGGCGGAGCGCCGAAATTGAATCAAAATATCATCAAGAGGAACTGTATGATGAAAAATCTGTCTAAAAAAATTGCTTTTATAAGTGAGCACGCGTCTCCACTGGCATCACTCGGAGGGGTGGATAGCGGCGGACAAAATGTATATGTAGATCGCCTGGCCCGGCAGCTCACTCGCTACGGTTATGAGGTGGATGTCTTCACTCGAAAAGATAATGCGGCCCTTCCTGATGTTGTTGAACTTTATCCCGGCGTGAGGGTTGTTCATATCAAAGCAGGTCCCGAGGAGCAGGTGCGTAAAGAAGATCTCCTGCCGCTGATGGAAGGCTTCACCCAGAATATGATCGCATTTATCGAGGAAAATGAGGTAAAGTATGAACTTATTCATGCCCATTTCTTTATGTCTGCCCTTGTGGCCGCGGATATCAAAAAGGCTTTGGACATTCCTTTTGTAGTGACCTTCCACGCACTGGGAAAAGTGCGGAGAATTCATCAAAAAGAGGCCGATAAATTCCCCGACAGTCGTTTTGATATTGAAGAGCGCATCATGCAGGAAGCAGATCGGTTGATTGCCGAATGCCCACAGGATTTTGAGGATTTTATCAAATTTTATGACGCACCCGAGGATAAAATAGCCACCATTCCCTGCGGAGTTGACTTGCAGGATTTCTATCCCATCGACCGGAGGGTCGCGCGAATGGTTTTAGGCTGGGATCAGAACGAAAAGGTGATTCTGCAGCTCGGAAGGATGGTCAAAAGAAAAGGCATCGCCAATGTCGTTAAAGCTTTAGCGATCCTTTCTGAAAAGAGTGATTTTCCTGTGAGAGTAGTGATCGTAGGCGGTGAATCTGATGCCCCTGATCCAGACATCACCCCGGAAATTGGTCGCCTGCAGGAACTGGCAGAACGCCTGGGAGTGGCTGATAAAGTAACCTTTGCGGGAAGAAAAAACCGCGATCAGCTGAAGTTTTACTATAATGCCGCCGATGTTTTTGTAAGCACTCCCTGGTACGAGCCTTTTGGCATGACGCCCCTTGAATCTATGGCCTGCGGCACACCGGTGATTGGTTCAAGAGTTGGGGGTATAAAATTCAGCGTGGCAGATGGCGAAACGGGATTTCTGGTGCCCCCCCAAAATCCGGAAGCACTTGCAGATGAACTTTATGCCTTGCTTACAAATGAAGCACTTAATGATGAATTAAGAGAAAATGCGATAGAAAGGATCAAGAGTGAATTCACGTGGGACAGTATCGCCGGCCAAATGACACGGCTTTATAATCAGGTTACTTCTTCGATTCTTGAGGGAGCTGATAATAGCCAGGATTTACAGCTTGTTGAGAAAAACTTTCATCGTTTGGCGGAAGCCACAAGAAAAACAGAAAGGATGCTCAGTACCGAAGTGCTGGAGGCATCAAAAATGATTGTACAATGTTTGATGGCAAAAGGCAAGGTGCTGGCCTGTGGAAACGGGGGCAGCGCAGCAGATGCGCAGCATTTTGTGGGAGAACTGGTAGGCCATTTTATGATGGATGAACGTCCCGGTCTCTCTGCCATCGCCCTCACCGCCGATACTTCGGTGATAACGGCCTTGGGAAATGACTTCGGTTATGGCCAAATTTTTGCGCGGCAGGTAGAAGCGCTGGCAGAAAGCGGTGATGTGCTGGTAGGCATCAGCACCAGCGGAGATTCTGAAAACGTGATAGAAGCGTTTAAAGAAGCCCGTAAAAAAGAGGTAACCTGCATCGGCATTCTGGGAAAAGGCGGAGGTGAGCTTAAGGAGCTTTCCGATGTCGCATTGGTGGTTCCCTCATCAAGCACCCAGATTGTCCAGGAAATGCATATTCATTTGATTCATACGGTTTGTGAACTGGTAGAGCAGCAATTGTTCATTAAGAATAAAGTGGCCCTGCCGGAGTAATGGTTTTAATAGAGATTTTTGAAAATGGAACATAGAATAAAAATTAGTCGAAAGGGCCATCCCCCGAGCCCCCTTCAAAGGGGGAAGAGAGTTCCGCTGATGATATCAGCGGATTGGGATATCAAGAACAAAATTTCTATTAGGTTTTATGACTCCAAACCATTGAAATCAGAATGAATTATTGCAAATAATTCAGTTTAATTCCCCCTTTGAAGGGGGCCAGGGGGATGGCTGAGCCCAGCTATCATTCTAATTTATAACTAAAACTTAACATCATTTAAAAAGAGACCATGAAAACATTAAGAGACAAAGTAATTTTAATCACCGGAGGAGGACAAGGATTAGGAAAAGCAACTGCCCGTGTTCTGGTCAAGGATGGTGCCAAAGTTATACTCGGCGATATTAATGACGATCAGGCAAAGCTGACGGTTTCCGAAATACGCCAAAACGGCGAGCAAATCGAAAACATCCACCTTGATGTGGGTGATCAAAAAAGCGTGGAAAATACTTTTGAAGATATTTATGAAAGATATGGTTCCATTGATGTGCTCATCAATAATGCAGGAGTTGACGTAACCAAATCTGTTACCGATTTATCCTTCGATGAATGGGATAAAGTGCTAAAAGTGAATCTTTATGGCTCTTTTAATACTACTAAAAAATTCTTTGAACTGGCGGGAGACCAGGGCGGACATATCGTCAATATTTCATCCACAGCGGCCAAAGGCGCCTGGGAAAACGCCGCGGCCTATCACGCCAGTAAATGGGGACTTTTAGGCTTCAGCCATGCCATGCACGTAGAGGGCAGGCCCAAAAACATCAAAGTTACGGCGTTGATCGCGGGTGGGATGAAAACACCTTTTATCATGGAACGTTTTCCCGAAGCCGAACCCAACCTTCAGGATCCAAAGAACGTCGCAGAAACCATTCGTTACACCTTACTTCAGCCAGATGAAACGGTCATCCCCGAAGTGATGGTCATTCCCATGAAAGAAACTTCCTGGCCCTAAATTATCACGATGAACAAAGCAATCTTCATAGACAAAGACGGAACGCTGA
>DASSAY010000324.1:0-4730 GCA_035699185.1 Balneolaceae bacterium
ATTTTTGACTTATTTTAGTTACAGAATGAGTTTGTGAAACAAAGCAAGTCAACTCCTGTTTTATATATTATAATCATCACAAAAGCCAGGAGAAAATGGGCCATTTCGAAGAGATTTTGGAGGAAACTGAAGTCCCGGCCATTGCAGCCAGTCAGGAGGGGATCATTTTTTTTATTAATTCTCCTTTTGAGCAAGAATATGGCTGGAATGAAGATGATTTAATAGGCAACGCTCTCACTACCATCTTGCCTCCTTATACGCGTGATGCCCATAACATTGGTTTTTCGCGGTTTTTAAACACCCAGACCCATCGAATTTTAGATAAAAAAATTTCTCTTCCCGTCTATTGCAAAAATGGTTCGGTGCGGGATGCTATCCATTTTATTACAGCCAAACAAGACGGACAAAGATGGCAATTTGCCGCTCTTCTTGATCCACAAATTGAAAAATAACGACATGGAAGACCTCAAACAGAAAAACTACCAGCAGGTTATAGCCGATCTGCAAGCCTCTTTGGGATGGATGGACTTGGTCCTTGACAATATCGGCGAGGGTATTTTGGTGCTTGATGATGGATTGAAAGTTTCTTTCGCTAACGACGCCATTGCAGAAATGACGGGAAAGTCATCCATCACTCTTCTCGGCATGCCCATTTGGGAAGCATTAATATTGAATAAAGGAGAAAAGCGGTTAGAGAAAAATGATTTTCAGCAAGTGCTTAACGATAAAAGCTTGGAATCTCTGGATGGCCGGTATGCCCTTCAGGGCAAAAATGAATTTACAGTAAGCGTTACTACATCATTTATTCCCAAGGTCAACCAGATTGCCTTTATCGTTCGTGACATCACCCAGCGGCTGAATGATGAGCAAGCATTGCTGGATGAACGCATTGCCCGTATGCGGGAACAGATCGGGCGAAAGCAGGCAGAAGATGACCGGCAATTATTGCAAAGTATTATTGACGGTACCTTTGCAATTATTTATCTGAAAGATGCCGAAAGTCGCTATATGGTGGTAAACCGTCGGTTTGAAGAGATATTCGGCCTGGAAAAGGATGAGGTAAAAGGGAAAACTGATTTTGACCTGTTTCCCAAAGAAACAGCAGAAATTCTTTGTAAGAATGATCAAAAAGTGCTTGAAACAGGCCAAACAATCAGGTCGGAAGAAGCCATTACTCTTCAAAACGACCGGCGCCATTACCTCTCGGTTAAATACCCGTTGCTCGGTTCGGGAGACACGCGGTATAAACTTTGTGGAGTTTTAACAGATATTACAGTCCGGAAAAAACTGGAAGAGAGTAAAAATGATTTTATCAGGATGGTTCATCACGAGTTAAATACACCGCTTACCGTGATGAAGCTTTTCTTAAAAACCATAAGAAGGAACCTTGAAACGGGGAAATCTGAAGAAGCGTTGAGCGACTTTTCAAAGATTGAAGATCAGCTTGAACAAGTAAGCATGCTTACCGATGATTTGCTTGATGTAACGATGATGGAGCAGGCAGAATTTCAAATTCGAAAAGAACAATTTAATCTTACAGAATTAGTAAAAAATGCTATTGGAAATGAACAGGCTAAGACAGATAAACATGCCATCCGTCTCCACGGAAAGCCTGCCGAATATCAGCTTTTGGCAGATAAGCAACGAATTGGGCAGGTAATGCGAAACCTGCTTTCAAACGCGGTTAAATATTCACCGAAAGGCGGAGATGTCAATGTACGCCTAAAACGTGATTCCAATTACATTACGGTTTCTGTGCAGGATTTTGGGATAGGCGTTCCGGAAGAAAAAAAGGAAATCATTTTTGATAAATTTAACAGAGGGAGTATCCCCGAAAGTGATTTTTCGGGTCTTGGAATAGGGCTTTATATCGCTTCAGAAATTATTAAGCACCACGGCGGCCACATTGATGTAAAGAGTGAAGAAGGCAAAGGCTCAACATTCTCTTTTCAATTACCCCTGTAGGACGGGACGATCAGAATGCAGAAGCAGTGGCAGGAGGCAGTTGTACTCCATAACAAACGTTTAGGAGCACAGCTCCTTCACAACTTTAAATAATTTATCCCCTCGGGTTAGCTCCGAGGGAGTGCCTACGCGTAACTTGGGCTACATTTGCCTATCAGCAGCAAAACTCCTGCCAACTGCCACTGCCTTCTGCACCCTGGCTTACTATTCAACAGAAAGAATTTCTTCGATTCGTTTAGCCATAGCATTCAGGTGAAGGCGGGTGATTTCATCAGCTGCACCGGAAATGCTTTCTTCAATCGACTCTTGCAAAGTAGCTAATTGTCCGCGTACTGCTGCTCGAATATCCGATCCTTCGGTTTCCTCCTGGTTAAGCAGCCATTCCATATAATCGATATAACCGCGCTGAAGGTTACGCCGATAGATGTCGATTTGCGGCTGGGCAGTTTCCAGTTCACTCCAAACCGCGCTTCGGACATCATCCATCAAAGCAGTGATGGGATAAGCTTGATCCGGCCATCGCGCCTCGATTTCTATCAGCCGCTGTAAACGGTTGATACCGAGCAGGTTTCGTAAAACGCCTACCTGCAACGAGCGCATTCGGTCAACGGCGTTGGCGCGGGAAACCCGGGCAAGAATGTCGTCATTCAAAAGCCAAACGGGTGTGTCGAAAGCGTAATCTGCCAAAAACTCCACGGCGCGTTCCTGCTGGTCGCGCGGCACAGGCGTATAAACCGGCCCGGTCTGCTCAAAGGTTTTGTGGTCGGCATAAATACCACCGATGACGTTAGCAACATCATTCGTATACTGGCTCCACATGCCCAGCAGCTCGCCGTAAATTTCATCCAGCGCATCATAGGTTTCTCCACGGGTTGATGTCCACTCGATTAGATTAGGAACTACGCGCTTTAAATTTTTGATGCCGAGACGGCTGGCGGCTACGTGATCAGCGCCTAAATCTTCGGTCTGGGCGCGGGGATCGGCGGCGGCATCAGGCCATGAAAGAAAACGATACATAGGATTATCAGCGTGGGCGAGAATCATTTCATCAAGCCGGTGTTCACGTTCCGCGGCATCGAGTTTTGGAAAACGTCGATAGCCCCATTCAATAGCGTATAGATCATAAGGACCAATTTGTCGGATGAAGCGCTCTACGCCATCACCCGGCTGGGCTACATAATTTTGCCGCGCATAATCCATAATGGAAGCGGCTACTCCGTATTTTTTGGTAAAAGTGGGCGAGCGAAGACTGTCAACGGGATAGGAACTGCTGGCAATCATATTGTGCGGCAGGCCGAGGGCATGTCCCACTTCATGGGCAATCACCTGCTGCATCGTTTCACCAATCAGATCATCCGGCAATTGAAGCGTTCGTGCTTTCGGATTGGCAGCTCCGGTTTCAATCATCAGACGGTTACGGTACGAGCGCAAGTGGTTATGATACCAGATGATGTCGCTTTCAATAATTTCACCTGACCGCGGATCAACCACGCTGGGTCCCATTGCGTTTCGGGTGGTGCTGGCTACCCACCGAAGAGTGGAATAACGAACATCTTCTGCGCTCCAGTCCGGGTCTTCCTCTTCGGTAGGTGCTATTTTTGCGACAATCGCGTTTTTAAAACCCGCTTCACGAAAAGCTTCATTCCATTCTTCAATGCCGTCTATCACATAAGGATACCATCGCTTGGGTACTTCGCGTCCGACATAAAAGACAATCGGTTCAACCGGGTCTACCAATTCACCCCGCATATAGGCTTCTTTATCACTCGGCACGAGGTTCCAGCGGTTAATGAAGCATTCTTCATCGGCTTTTAAAGCGTCGCTGCCGTAGTTAATATGCTCAGTATTGAAAAAGCCCACTCTTATATCACACGGACGTGAGGTCATCAAATCGTTAGGAAGCAAGACCATAGATTGATGCATCTGCACGGAGAAAACGCCTCGTCCCACAGCCGGTTCTCCCGTTGAACGAAAGGTGAGTGTATGACGAACTTCCACATTTTGGGGATAAGCATGTGCATAATTGATGAAGGTTCGGTCTTCATCCAGGCCGCGAATTTCCCATCGTTCGTGAGCGCCGGTAGGGATACCGCTGATGGCTCGTGCATCGGAGGTATATAAATCACTTACTTCAATGACTACCGCATCCCCATCGGGGCTTTCGGTTTCAATTTCAAAAATGGCAAGTACCGGTTCAAAAGTATTGGCATCAACGGAATTAGAGATGGCCAGGGTATCGGCAGCCACGCTTTGGAATGAAACGGGTTTGAGCAAAATTCGATTACCGTCGCGGTTCCAGTGAACGACACGCTCGGCGATTTTGCGTCCCGCGTTTAAATAAGCACCCAGTTCTGCCGGTACTTTCGCCAAGCGGCTGATAAGCAGCATATCTTTGCCTAAAAGGGAATCGGGAATTTCGTAATAAAGCTTATCATCAATTTTGTGAATGGTGATGAGCCCACTGTCAGTTTTGGCCTCAGCGGTTATTACCTGACTATAAGGTTTGAGGCCGTCGTCATCAGTGCTCGTGCCTGATTCATTCATGGCCGGTTGGGTAGATGCGCAGCTGGTGATAAACAGAAATACGCTTAGCAGAAGGGCGGTGAAAAGCCTTGAGTGGGAAAATAGCATAACATTTGGTTTTATTTAGCAGTCATTGATGCTTGAGTATAATAAAAACAAATGTTATAGAATATTAAAAAACGAATCGCGGATTGAGGTGATTTCGTTGATGAAGCAGATTTCCAAAGTTGACGAGCAGCATG
>DASSAY010000325.1:0-5594 GCA_035699185.1 Balneolaceae bacterium
CAGCGGGAATCATTTTTTCGGCCAGCGAAACGCTGTAATCCGGCAAAAATACTACCTTCAGACGCCCGTTGATTTTGGGATCGTTGTTGATGACCTCAGCTACATTATTGATCAGTTTGATATGCAGTTTTGCCATCGTATAGCCCGGCGCCGCTTTCCCGGCAAAAATCAACGTTCGGGGCTCAATATCAGCATCGGGATTTTCTTTAAGCCGGTTATAAAGCGTGATGGCATGAAGTATCGCCAGCAACTGCCGCTTGTACTCGTGAATGCGCTTGATTTGAATATCGAAAATGGAATTCGAATCCACCTTAACATTCATTTTCTGCTTAATGAAATCCGCCAGCCGCTGTTTGTTTTGCTGTTTGATAGCTTTGAACTTCTGCTGAAATTCTTCATCATCTGCAAATGATTCCAGATCCCTTAGTTTTTCTAAATCGGTAATCCATCCTTCACCAATCTTTTCAGAAATTAAATCTGCCAGTTCACGATTACATTGACGCAACCAGCGCCGGGGCGTAATTCCGTTGGTAACATTGGTAAATTTACCGGGAAATTGTTCATAAAAATCACGGAAAATAGTTTTTTTCATCAGGTTGCTGTGCAGCTCGGAAACCCCGTTTACTTTGTTCGCACTGATGACCCCCAAATTGCCCATCCGGACCAAAGCATCCATTTCATTGCTGATGATGCGCATATCATTTTTCTTTGCCTTTTCATCACTTTTGACTTCGATTGAATTTAAAAATCGCCGGTCGATTTCCCGGATGATTTGAACATGCCGCGGCAGCACGTTCGAGATCAGCGAAAGCGGCCATTTTTCCAAGGCCTCGGGCATCAGGGTGTGATTGGTGTAATTCACCGTTTGGGTGACAATCTCCCAAGCCGTTTCCCAGCGCAAACCTTCTTCATCCAGCAGCAACCGCATCAATTCGGGAAATGCCAGGTTGGGATGCGTATCGTTACATTGAATGGCCATCTGATCGGGAATTTTTCGAAAATCATCAAACTGCTTTTTGAACCGGCCCAGCGCGTCCTGCAACGAAGCCGACGTCAAAAAATGCTCCTGTTTGAGCCGCAATTCCTGTCCCTTAAACACTTTGTCATTGGGATACAAAACGCGCGAAATGTTTTCTTCCATCAGGTTATTGCGAACGGCGTCGATATAATCACCCTGGTTAAAACTCTTGAGGTCGAAGCCTTCATCCGAAATGGCCTTCCACAGCCGCAGGTTGTTCACAACATCATTTTGAAAGCCGGGAACGGGCGTATCGTAAGCAACAGCGTTTACATTGTGCGTATCTATCCAGTTGAAACGCAGACGTCCGTTACCATCTTTGCCGGTCGATACCGTTCCGTAAAACTTAACAGAATATTTCTTTTTCGGACGCACGACACCCCACGGATAGCCGTATTGGAGCCATAAATCGGGTTTTTCGATCTGCCATCCGTCTTTGATATCCTGCTCAAAAATGCCGTAATCAAAACGGATGCCGTAGCCCAGCGCGGGGACGCCAAGCGTAGCCATCGAATCCAGAAAACAAGCGGCAAGGCGTCCGAGCCCGCCGTTTCCAAGCCCCGCATCGACTTCGGCTTCGCGGATTTCATCATAATCCAGCCCCAGGTCTTCCATCGCTTCGGCGGCGGCATCCTGCAAGCCCAGGTTGATGAGCATATTATCCATCAACCGGCCGATCAAATATTCCATCGACAAATAATATACGCGTTTGGGCCGTTGCTCGTAGTAACGTTGTTGCGTGGTGATCCACCGGTCATGCAGGCGATCCATCACCGCTAAAACCACACTCCGGTAGCGGTCCCATTCTGT
The DNA here is from genome assembly GCA_035699185.1 of Balneolaceae bacterium. GTDB lineage: Bacteria > Bacteroidota > Rhodothermia > Balneolales > Balneolaceae > Fodinibius. The sequence goes on from DASSAY010000325.1 coordinate 1,829, forward strand.
GGATGAAAAATCGTCTTTCGCAAGTGTATAACGCAAGTGTTGCTTGATGTCTTCGCGAAAAGAATCAACATCCATGCCCGTGCGGGGATCAAATTTTATGCCTTTATGCATACCTAAGGGTTTGATTGATTTTAGGATGAATAACCTTTGTTAATTAAAAATGAAAAATTAAGAATTAAAAATTTAAACCACTCTCCAATTCTTCATTCTTAATTTTTAATTCCTCATTCCTTCCGGTAAATGCCATAATCGGGCGTGAAACCGGGACGGGTTAAATTGGAGGGAAAACCAAGTTCCAGAAACCCCTGATAAGCGGCAGTAGCTACAAAATCCTGCTCAAAAATGCCATAAACCGCCGATCCGCTGCCTGACATCGCAGCATAAAGCGCGCCGAATTCATACATCTGATCCTTCAGGTTCCCCACCACGTGATGAAGCGGAAAAACAGCTTGTTCTAAGTCATTAAACAGTTCGTACTGCCATTCGTCAATTTCTGTTTCGGTGAGCGTTTTCTTCAGCCAAAAATCCGGCTCGGGATTAGGAATGCAATGTTCATAAGCTTCTGCCGTGCTGATTGATTCATTCGGAAAGCAAGTGACAATCCAAAAATCAGGCTGAATGCTGAGCTCTTCGATTTTGTGTCCCACACCTTTGCCAATGCCGGTTTTTCCTTTGATGAAAAAAGGGACATCAGCCCCTAAATTTCGACTCAAATCAATCAGCTCATCATCACTCAAACCCAGATTTTCAATTTTATTGAGCATTCGAAGGGTGAGGGCCGCGTTGCTGCTTCCGCCGCCAAGCCCCGCCCCGGCAGGAATTCTTTTCTCCACTTTAAAATGATAGTTGTGCTTCAATCCCACATAGCGGTTTAAAGCTGCAATCGCTCGGTTGATAAGATTGCCCTCGCCGGCGGGAATCTCATCATCACTCATTTCCAGCTTCATTTCATCGGCCTGCTGCACTTCAAAACGGTCGCGCCATTCCAGAAAGCAAAAACCGGTTTCGATGTTGTGATAACCGGTCGGAAGGCGCTCCAGAACGTGAAGGCCGAGGTTGATTTTTGCGTAAGAATCTGCGATCCACATAGGTTTTCAGTTAACAGTGAGCAGTGATCAGTAAACAGAACTTCTCACTGATTATTGAGATATTCATCTTGGATCTTCATCATATAATCGAAAGCGGCGTCGTGTTCGTTGGGAATTTTGCCATCCAAAATCGCTTCTTTGATGGCGTCTTTAATATCACCGATCACCGGGCCCGGTTTGATGTCCAGCGCTTTCATAATTTCATCGCCGTCCACCGGATTTTTCCACTTTCGAAGCTGGTCTTTCTCCTCAACCTCTTTAATTTTTTGTTCAACATTATCAAAATTTTGCCGGTAGCGTTTTACTTTATACTCGTTCTTACTGGTGATGTCGGCCCGGCATAGTTTCATCAGGTCGTCAATGTCATCACCCGCTTCGTATAATAATCGGCGGATGGCACTGTCAGTTACTTCATCCGAAACGAGGGCGATGGGGCGCAAGTGCAGGCGCACCAGTTTTCGTACATATCGCATGCGTTCATCCAGCGGCAAACCCAGGCGCCGAAAAATTGATTTCACCCATTTCGCTCCAATGGCATCGTGTCCGTGAAAAGTCCATCCCGTACCTTTCACAAATTTCTGCGTGGCCGGTTTGGCAATATCATGCATGATGGCTGCCCAGCGAAGCCATAAATCATCGCTTACCATAGCCACATTATCCAGTACTTTTAAGGTATGCCAGAAGTTGTCTTTGTGGCGAATTCCGCGCACTTCCTGCACGCCGTGCAGCTTTACCATTTCAGGAAAGAACTGGTGCAACAAGCCCGTTTTAAACAAATAAGCAAAGCCGATAGAAGGAATCGGCGACATCACTATTTTATTGAGCTCCTCGATAATCCGCTCTTTTGAGATGATGGAAATGCGCCCGGCCATTTCTTCAATGGCTTGATACGTTTCTTCTTCGATATCGAACTGCAATTCGGTAGCAAAGCGGATGGCGCGCATCATCCGCAGGGGATCGTCATCGAAGGTTTTAAGCGGGTCAACCGGCGTGCGGACGAGCCGGTTTTTCAAGTCCTGAATGCCGTTGAAGGGATCTTCCAGTTCCCCGTAATTCTCTTTATTTAACGACCACGAAAGCGCGTTGATGGTAAAATCGCGCCGCAGCTGATCATCTTCGAGCGAACCGTTTTCAACCACCGGTTTTCGGGAGTCCCGCCGGTAGCTTTCCTTGCGCGCCCCCACAAACTCCAAATCAAGATTGCCATGCTTGATGTGCGCCGTACCAAACTGCTTGAAGACTGAGAGATTCTTGGAATCCAGCTTTTCGGCTACTTTTTTCGCCAAATGGATGCCCGAACCTACGGTCACAAAATCGATATCGAGTTCATCATCACTCTTGATTCGACTGAGGTAAAAATCACGCACATAGCCGCCAACCACGTAAACATTCTGACGTACCGCCTCGCCTGCCTGCGAAATTACTTCAAAAACTTTTTTATGTGTAGGGTTGATGTCTTGCACAGTTTGAAACTTTTTATTTAATGTCATCCTGAACTTGTTTCAGGATCTATTAAACAGCAATCTTAGAAGAGGTTCTCCCCCAGATGCTGAAATAAATTCAGCATGACAATATTTTTAGTTATAGTCATTAAAAATGAGCGTAAAAATAAGGACAAATCTACTTGCTTTCACAATTTCTTTGGGTCATTTTAGCACTAAAGCACAAAAAAACACGAAAGAGAATTATTTTTGTGTTTTTCGTGCTTCCGTGGTAAATAACCTTTTTTTGATGTGAAATCATCTTCAGCAAAAATTGCACTGCGAATCAGCCTGCTGGTTTCGTTCATTTCGCTGACACTCAAGCTTAGCGGCTTTTGGATCACCCATTCCACAACTGCGCTCTCCGATGCCGCTGAATCAGTGGTTCACGTGCTCGCAGTTTCTTTCGTCTATTACGGGTTGATTTTAAGCACCAAACCCGCCGACGAAAAACATCTCTACGGACACGAACGCATTGAATTCTTATCCGTTGGCGTTGAAGGAGTAGTCATTATCTTGGCCGGTATCCTGATTATTTATCAATCCGTTGAGAACTATCTGTTCGGGCATGATCTGCGCGAACTGATGAGCGGCGTGTATCTCATCGGCGGCGCGGGACTCATCAACCTGGCGCTGGGCAGCTATCTCATAAAAGTCGGCAAGCGCGAAAACAACATGATCGTCATCAGCAATGGCCGGCACACGCTCACCGATGTATGGACCAGTGCCGGCGCGGTGGTTACGCTTTTGATCATCAAATTCACCCACTTTCTGCTGCTCGATTCCATTATCGCCGGGCTGTTGTCTTTTTACATTATGTATGAAGGCTACAAACTGGTTCGTTATGCCATTGACGGAATCATGGATTCGCGAAATCCCGATACAGATGAAGCGGTCCGTCAAGCGCTTTCCAAAGAACTGCCCGGCGCCATGATCGAAGTCCATAACCTGCGCCACCGCACAACCGGCAGCACTACGTGGATTGAAATGCACGCCGTTTTCAAAGAAGACATCAGCCTGAAAAAAGCACACGATGATGCTACGCTGCTCGAAAAAAGGCTTATCAATGCGGTGCAGGGTGATGTAATGGTTACCATTCACCTGGAGCCGGAAGGCCACCACGAAAGCGTGCATCAATCGCTGAGAGATGCCGACCAGGATCGCCCGCTAAGCGATTTTATATAGGAGTAGAAAGTA
>DASSAY010000326.1:0-2285 GCA_035699185.1 Balneolaceae bacterium
CTGCTGCTGTTTATTCATCCTTTATTGGCGGCTGCCATTGTGCTCGCATTCCATTTTTTCTGGTACCGTTCAAAAAGCGCGTTTGTAACCATTTATATGGGGAAAGTACTAAAAGTGATCAACAGCACCGGCTTCATGTTCATCACCTCAGCCATCATCCTAAGTTATTTGGGGATGGGCGGTGACTATTTGGCGATGGCCGTCGGACTCATTTTTTTCTATCTCCTAAAACTCGGTTTATTAAAACGGCTCTGGGATAGGATGGATGTGCGCAAAAGCAATAAACTTTCGCTCAACGATCGCGTATTCAAAATGATTTTAATTAAATATGGAATGCATTACGATACCGAGCCGGCCGAGATAAAACGAATGGAAGATGCTTTTGTTGATCTGGCAACGAGCAGAAAAGGCGGCAAAAAGTAATTCATCCCTATTTTCAACTAAACAAAATTATTATGAGTGAAAAAGTACGCAGCATGTTCGCCGATATCGCCGATGATTACGACCGGGTGAACTCCATCCTCTCATTTGGCGTGCATCATGGCTGGCGAAAGCGAGCGGTTTACCTAAGCGGTGCTGCTCCGGGTGATGATGTGCTCGACTGCGCCACCGGCACGGGTGATTTGGCTCTGGAATTCAAGAAAAAGGTGGGCGATGAAGGCTCTGTACTCGGCACCGACTTTTGTAAAGAAATGATTGAACACGCGCCCGCTAAAGCCGCCCAAAATAATCTACAAATCAATTTTGAAGTGGCCGATGCCATGAATCTGCCTTACGATGATGGCCAATTTGACATCGCAAGCATCGCCTTTGGCATTCGCAATGTGGATGATCCGGTTCAGGCCCTAAAAGAAATGGGACGTGTGGTAAAACCGGGTGGAAAGGTAGTGGTACTGGAATTTGGCCAACCTAAAGGGCTGCTTAAATATCCCTATGAATGGTACAGCCAACATATCATGCCCACATTGGGAGGATGGATTAGCGGGAACCGCGAAGCCTACTCTTATCTGCCGCGAACCAGTGCGCAATTTCCGGCAGGAGCTAAATTTATAGCACTTATGAAAGAGGCCAATTGTTTTAGCAAGCAAATGCTTGAAAAGCTAACGGGCGGAATCGCTTATGTTTATGTGGGTACGTTGAAATAAAACGTTATATTACGGCACATTTTTAAAGACAATCCATCTTATGACACAATTAAATATCGCAGAAATTAAAAAACTTATTCCGCATCGTTATCCATTTTTGCTGGTCGACCGGGTTTTGGAAGTCGAAAAAGGACGCATTGTTTCGATAAAGAATGTGAGTGTGAATGAAGAGTTTTTCAACGGACATTTTCCAGGAAAGCCATTAATGCCGGGGGTGATGCAGGTCGAAGCCATGGCTCAAAGTGGTTGCATTATGCTCATGCATGCACATATTGATGATATTGAAAATTCACTCATTGTTTTCACAGGTATTTCAAAAGCAAAATTTCGAAAATCGGTAGTACCCGGCGATCAGCTTAAAATGGAAGTAAAATTGGTAAATCAGCGTAGAAATTTTTTCACGATGGAAGGTACCGCTACGGTTGACGACGAAGTGGTATGCGAATTGGAAGCATCGGCAGCCATAGTTTCAAACAGAGAATAATGAGTACTCAACAGAAAGCAGATCAACCGAAAAAAGTTACTACCCAAACGGTAGTGGAAATGAAGGCCAAGGGTGAGAAAATAAGCATGCTCACCGCCTACGATTTTACAATGGCGCGCATTGTTGATGCCGCTGGCATCGAAGTGATTCTCGTGGGCGATTCAGCCAGCAATGTAATGGCAGGCTACGAAACCACCGTGCCTATGACTTTAGATCACATGATTTATCATGCTTCTTGTGTAGTTCGCGGGGTGGATCGTGCTTTGGTGATCGCTGATTTGCCCTTTATGAGTTACCAGGTTACATCGAAAGAGGCCCTGATCAGCGCGGGACGAATGATGAAAGAAGCCGGCGTCCACGGGGTGAAGGTTGAAGGCGGTAAACCCATCATTAAAACAGTTACCAAAATTGTAGAAGCCGGAATCCCGGTGATGGGCCATTTGGGACTCACCCCTCAAAGTATTTACCAGTTTGGCACCTATAAAGTTCGCGCGACCGAAAACTCAGAAGCAGAGCAACTGGTCGAAGATGCCAAACGCCTTGAAGAAGCAGGTTGTTTTGCGATTGTATTGGAAAAAATCCCTGCTAAACTCGCCGAACGTGTTACCAATGTGCTTTCCATTCCTACTATTGGTATTGGCGCCGGGGGGCAATGC
>DASSAY010000327.1:0-3403 GCA_035699185.1 Balneolaceae bacterium
CCCTTCAAAGGGGGACATTCCTATCATTTCTTAGTCACTTATCCTATTTCTAATTGCAGCATAAAATACATATTTATCGGTAGAATGGAGAATAGAAAATGGAACGCTGATGAAAAGAATTTTGCAGATTAACTCTGATTATTAATAATAACTTTTCATCAGTTGAATCAGTGTAATCTGTGCTTAAAAATCCTTATCTTTCACGACTCAATATCTTTGCCCTAAATCATAGAATTTGCTTAAAAAATGGCGATTAACAAGCAACAAGTTCGTTCGGCGCTTACGCATGTTTTGCACCCTGAGATTGAGAAAGATCTCATCACTCTGAATATGATCGAAGATCTCATCATCCAGGACAGCTTCATCACTTTTACGGTTGATTTACCCGAAAAAAATGCATCACTGGAAGCATATCTGAAGAAAGAATGCGAAAAAGCTATTCGAAAATTTGTGGATAATGAGGCTGTTTTGGATATCACAACGGCTGTCAATATTTCTAAATTCCGGGATGACAAGGGGGAGTTTCCGGGGCAGGGACATCGCAACAAACAGAAGGAAGAGGAAGAATCGAAAGAAATTCTATCCGGGGTGAAGAATATCATCGCCGTGGCTTCGGGAAAAGGCGGCGTAGGGAAATCTACGGTCGCGGTAAATCTTGCCTGCGGACTGGCGCGAACGGGAGCCAAAGTCGGCCTGCTTGATACCGATATTTACGGGCCGAGTATTCCCACTATGTTTGATGTGCATGAACGGCCAAACATCACTACGCGCAAAAAGCTGGTCCCACTTGAAAAATACGGCGTCCGGTTTTTATCGATGGGCTTGCTGGTTGATCCGGATCAGGCGATGATCTGGCGCGGGCCAATGGTAACCAGCGCTGTGAAGCAATTCATGCAAGAAGTGGAGTGGGGTGAACTGGATTATCTCGTACTCGACCTGCCTCCCGGAACCGGCGACATTCAGCTCACCTTGGTTCAAACCGTGCCATTAACCGGGGCTGTGGTCGTTTCAACCCCGCAAACCGTAGCGCTCGATGATGCCCGAAAAGGCGTGGCGATGTTCAAGAAAGTGAATGTACCGGTTCTGGGCATTGTCGAAAATATGGCTTATTTCGTTCCTGAAGATATGCCGGAAAAGAAATATCACATTTTTGGAAAACACGGAGCTCGCGATCTGGCCGAACGCATGGGCATCAATTTTTTGGGTGAAATACCGCTGGAACAGGCCGTACGCGAGAGCGGAGATGAGGGAAAACCGATTGTGCTGAACGGCCTGGAATCAAAATCAGCCCAGGCATTCGTGGAGCTTTCGAATAATGTGATCCAGCAACTGGCGCTGCGAAACCAACAGACTGCTACGGAGAAAATTGATATTAAGATACATCGCTGATTGAGCTGATTTATCAGATTCCGCTGATTTAATCAATGCAATCTGCGCCATCAGCTTAATCTGCGTTCCGTTCGCTTAAGCCTAACAGAAAGTTCCAAATGGTGAGTGCCGCCAATTTTGCGGTTTGATGGTCACGGTCAAATTCGGGATTGACTTCGGCCAAATCGAAAGATGTGACTTTTTCATTTCGTCCGGCGAGATATGCTGCAGTGAGCCATAAATCGGCCGGTAAGCCGTTGGCACAAGGCGCGCTTACACCGGGAGCCTGTGATTGGTCAACGGCATCCATATCAAAAGTAACCATCAGCCTTTCGCTCTCATGCTCATTAAAGAAACCGGAGATGGAAGTGATGTTGGTTTCATCCCGAAAAAGATAGCGGCCGCGGTGATTTTCTATAAAATCGAGATGTGATCTTGCCACGGAATACGGCTGCAAGCCGGCTACCAGATATTGCTCGCAGCAGTTGCTTTCATCTTCAATGGCCTGACGAAAGGGTGAACCGGAATGAGCTTTCCCATCTTTTAAGGGACGCACATCGGTATGAGCATCAAGGTTGAAAATGGAGGTTTCTAGTCCCGTTTCGACATAGCCTGAAAAATGCCCAAAAGCCGTTTCGTGTCCCCCGCCTAAAATTATGGGTATCGCAGCTTGCTCTAAAAACCCCGCCACCACGTTTCCCAGTGCTTCTTGATCGGCTTCCACATCACCCGAAATTTGTACATTCCCCGCATCAACCGTTTCATTCAATAAATGGACAAAAGGTTCATGCGACTGGGCGGGCGGAGTCATTTTATAAAGTTGTTTGCGGATAGCGTCAGGTGCTTTGGCCGCTCCGGGACGTCCGCCGTTTCGCTTTACGCCTTCATCAGATGGAAAACCGATAATTGCGGCTTTGGGAGTGGTGTTTTCATTCAAGACAGACTTTAAAAAACGGCCAAGGCGAGGATCATCGTCAGGAGTTTTGGGTGATTCTATCAGTGAGGGTTTTAAGAGACTCATTTAAAGTTAATTTATTAGGAAGCAGGGGAAATGTTCTAAGCCCTTCTAATGTTTGAAGTTAAAGGCATCAAATAATAAATAAAAATTAAAGCGTCTGTTTGTGGGAAAAAAACTGAATCCACTGGTAAAAGCCAACCTTATCTTCCTGTTGTTTTTTCTGATTTTCGGTGGCATGTATTTCGCCCGCTCGTTTCTGATTCCTTTCCTTTTCGGGGTCATCTTAGCTATGCTGATGACTCCGGTTTGCCGTAAAATGGAAAAATTTGGCATCAATAAAGCGTTGCCTGCTTTCCTGTGCGTTCTCTTAATTGTGGTCACTGTATTGGGGGTGGTGGCTCTGTTATCGGCTCAAATAGCGAATTTTACCGAAAATATTCCCCAGTTTGAGAAACAGATCACACAAATGATTAATGAGGCGTATCAGTATATTCAAAATACCTTTGGCATATCGCCCCAGAAACAAAAAGAAGCTATGGGCCAATTGGGGATCAGCATGGGTTCTTATATTTTTGGTTTTCTGGGGTCATTTACCAGTATGCTCGCAAGTTCTTTTCTCACCCTCGTTTATATATTTCTTCTTCTCTATTACCGGCATCGGTTTCCAAAATTTATCTTGAAAGTAGTCTCGGATGATAAGAGAGAAAAAACACAACATGTGATTAAAGATTCCAGCCAAGTTGCTCAGCAATATCTCACGGGGCGCGGCATTTTGATGCTTATTCTTGCGGTGGAGTATTCTGTCGGATTGATGATTGTAGGCTTACAGAATGCTCTTTTTATTGCAGTTCTTGCCGCCGTATTAAGTATCATTCCTTATGTTGGAAACATTCTTGGCGGCGGGATTGCCCTTTTGGTAGCCTTGGCGCAAGGGGCCAGTTCGGGAGTGCTTATCGGCATCATTATTGTTTTTGTCGTTGCCCAGGCTTTAGAAAATTATGTGCTGGAACCGCTTGTAGTTGGAGCGGAAGTGGATATTCATCCCTTTTTTACGATTGTGATTATTGTAATAGGCGG
>DASSAY010000328.1:0-10253 GCA_035699185.1 Balneolaceae bacterium
CCGCGTCGCATTTCATCAACAGCGCGCTGGGTTGGATGAGGTAATTTTTCGAAGGCTTTTGAAATGTTTTCTTGCTCTTCGTTGAAAGAGAACTCATCTTCATCTTCAAAGCCTTCAAAATACTTCAGTTTTTCGTCTAACTGCAATTTTTCCTGCGCAGCGATCTGACGAGCGCGTTTCGACATGATGACAATCAATTCATACTGATTGCCGGTATTTTTATTAAGTTTTTCTACGTCAAGCGTTTTAATAGGCATAAAAATCGGATTCAATCCGTAATAAAAGGTTCAATAATAGCTTTTACTTCTTTGTAAGCCGTTTCGAGATCATCATTCACGACTACATAATCGAAATTTTTCGCGAAACTCATCTCTTCTTCGGCTCTTTTTAAACGGTTTTCAACAGAAATTAGTGTTTCCGTTCCACGTTTTATAAGCCGCTGTTCTAAAGCATCAATCGAAGGTGGCTGAATGAAGATTGAAATACAATCCGAACCATAAATATTCTTTACATTCAGGGCACCCTTCACTTCGATATCAAGCAAGGGAAAATAGCCAGATTTTAGCAGTTTATCAACCTCAGTTTGCAGGGTACCGTACTTATTTCCGTTGTAAAACTCCCATTCCAAAAAGTGGTTTTCGTCCACTTGTCGGACGAATTCATCATCACTCAAAAAGAAGTAATCTTTGCCATTGATTTCCCCGTTTCGCGGCATGCGCGTAGTGGCCGAGACAGAGAATTTTATCAGAGGAAACTCCTTCAGTAAAAGTCTGCAAATCGTTGTTTTTCCTGCGCCGCTGGGGGCAACAATTACAATAATTTTGCCGGATTTTTTACTCAACGTTCTGCACCTGTTCCCTGATCTGTTCCAGACTTTCTTTAGCTTGAACTACATAATGCGAAATTTCTGAATCATTGGCCTTGGAGCCAATCGTGTTTATTTCGCGGTTAATTTCCTGGCTCAAAAAGTTCAGTTTGCGGCCAACCGCATCATCATTTTTGATCGCCTCACGAAAAAATTTAATGTGCGATTGTGTGCGCACAATTTCTTCGGTGATGTCCATTTTATCAACCAAAAGGGCGACCTCCATTTCAAGACGGCCGGGATCAATTTTATCGCTTTCGATCAGGGTTGAAATCCGCTCTAAAAGTTGATCCTTCGTTTCAGCCGCACGGCCATTGATTTTTTTCTGAATGATTTGCAGCAAATTATCAATGTCATCAATTCTTTGCAAAAGGTCATCTTCAAGCTGGGTTCCTTCCTGAAGACGCATTTTTTTTAATCTTTTTGCAGCCTCATTTGTCGCTTTTTTGGTAAGTTTCCAAATGGTTTTGATGCTTTCCTCATCCTCTTCGCGACTTTCAAAAATATCATTGAATTGCAGGATGGTTTGCAAGCTAACAGGCTCATCAATGCCGGTTTTTTTTCGGAGATCATTAAGCATCTTTTTATAGCCTTTCGCCATACTCTCATTGAAAACGATGTCTGGCACTCCCGTATTGGTTTTGTCGAGACGCACGTTTACGTTCACTTTCCCACGTTCAAGATGCTTTTGCAGCAATTCCTTGAAATCGAGTTCCTTATCCTGAATCACAGGAGGAACCCGTAGCGAGATGTCTAAATAGCGGCTGTTTACAGTTTTCAGTTCAACCGTTACGGAAATGCCGTTAGCGGAAGCTTCACTGCGCCCGAAACCGGTCATGGAAGTGATCATAAACTATTTTTTAGAATGAAAGTTAAACGTACCCCTAAATCCCCTAAAGGGGACTTGCTGTTGCTTGAATTAAAAATAAAGCTCTGTTAAATAAGCCTCCTGTATATCAAAGGCAATAATTTTTAAAAATGGCAGTATCCAAAGTCCCCTTTAGGGGATTTAGGGGCCTTTCAAAGATAAGAAAGTAACCGGCAGTATGAAATTACTGAACCGTCTCTACCACTTTCCGGGCAAGTTCTTTAGCTTTTTGGGGTGATGTTCCCTCAGAATAGACACGAATAATCGGCTCCGTATTCGACTTTCGCAGGTGAACCCAACCCTCTTCAAAATCAATTTTCACCCCGTCGGTGGTGTCGGGCTGATGCTCTTCATAAACTTCTAAAGCCTTCTTCAGTATGGCATCACCGTCAATGTCGGCCAGTTGCATCTTACTTTTTCTCATAAAATAATCGGGCAGGCTGTTACGGTAATCATCAGCGGTGATGTTCTGTTCAGCTAAAAGTTGCAAAATCATCGCCACACCGGCCAGGGCGTCACGTCCATAATGCAAATCAGGGTTGATGACACCGCCATTTCCTTCACCGCCGATCACGGCATCAACCTGCTGCATTTTCTTCACCACGTTGATTTCACCCACGGCTGAACGATAACATTTTTGTCCGTATTTTTTGGCTACATCTTCAGCTACACGGGATGAAGAGAGATTTGTAGCGCAGGACCCCTCTTTTTTGCTCAGCATAAAATCAAAAGCGGCGGCCTGGGTATATTCTTCGCCAAACAAATTACCTTCATTCGTTACCAGCGCCAGCCGGTCAGCATCAGGATCGGTAATAATGCCCAGATCGCAATTTTTCTTCTTCACCAGCTTGCAGATATCCTGCAAATGCTCGGGCAGCGGCTCGGGATTATGAGCAAAAAGTCCGTTGGGTTCGGCGTTGATAGAATGGATTTCATCAACTCCGAGCGCATTGAGAATAGCGGGAAGTCCAATCGCCCCGGTGCCGTTAACGGGATCAATGGCTACCGAGAAATCCTTCGAAGCGATTAAATCGCGATCAATATAGGGTAGGTCTAAAATTTGAGTGATGTGATAATCCAGCGCTTCATCATCGGTAGTTATGGAGCCGATTTCATCAAACTTTTTATAAGAGTAGGATTCATTTTCACTGATTTCGATCACTTCCTCGCCCTGATCAGCATCCAGAAATTCGCTCTTGGCGTTAAGCAGTTTCAGTGCGTTCCATTCAGCAGGATTATGGCTCGCGGAAATGATGATGGCTCCATCCGCCTGATGCTTGAGTACTGCCATTGCCACCGTAGGCGTTGGCACCACACCTACTTTTACCACATCACAGCCCACAGACTGCAAAACAGAGCAAACAATATCTTCGCAGATTTGTCCCGTTACGCGGGTGTCTCGTCCCACAACAATTTTTCCGCTGCCGGACCAGCTGCCGAAAGCGGCGGTAAAACGGCTTAGGTTTTCAGGAGTAAGATCTGAACCAAAAACGCCCCGGATTCCCGAGACTGAAATCATTAATGCCATTCTATAAAACGTTTGTTTTTAGATTTAAGTTAACTGCCATTATTAAGAAGTAGGCAGTGGCAGTTGGCGGGAGGCAGGAAAGACTGCCGCTGCCTCCTGCTACTGCCTCCTGTCAACCGGTTTCCATGTTTTTTCTTCAACGCCGAGATATTTATTTTCATAGCGGGCCAGGACAAAAAGGAAATCAGAGAGCCGGTTTAGAAATTTGACAGAAGCTTCAGAAATATCTTCTTCTTTTCCGCAAGTCACAGCCGCTCGTTCGGCCCTTCTACAAACGGTACGTGCGAAATGAAGAATTGCTCCCGGTTGTGATCCGCCGGGAAGAATAAAATTCATTAAAGGAGGTAATTCTTCTTCCATTTCATCAATAGCCTGCTCCAGGGCCTCAATTTCTTCATCGCTGATGCGGTTAATTCGTGTTTTTTTAGAGAGCGGTGTTGCCAGGTCAGAGCCTAACACAAAAAGTTGCTCTTGTAATTTTTCAACCCAAAGAGTGCCTTTCTGGCTTAAAGTGTGGCTGGCAGCAAGCCCGATGATGGAATTAAGTTCATCAACCGTTCCATAGGCTTCAATTCGCGCGGATGATTTCGAAACCCGCTTGCCCCCGAAAAGGGAGGTTTCTCCTGAATCGCCTCTTTTTGTATATATCTTCATGAGCTTTCTGTTGGTAAAAATTGAAGTCTAAAATACGGAGTGACGGGCAGACTTTCAGCATAAAAAAGGTTTCTTTGTGAACCTTCGTGCCTACTAACGAAACTTAGTGGAATAGCTTTAACTGTTACATCAAGAGCCACCAGGAAGCTCAAAGTTGCACTAAGGTTAGGTATTAAGGACTATAAATCCTTTGCCAAGTTTCGTTGAATCAACTCCCAAATGCTCCAGCTTCTCAAGCTCACGGGCAAAAGCCGGAGCTTGTTCAGAACGGCAGGCGATTTTAAGGGTTACTTTTTCAAGATACTCAGAACTGAGTTCCTTCAGATCAAAGCTATTCTTTAGCCGGTTGATATGAGATTGTTCTTGATAGGGATAAGTGATTTTAAAATTCTCTGTGGGAATAAGGGTGGAGAGTGAAGCTTTTTGGAAGCATAATTTAGCGGTATGTCCGTATGCTTGAATAAGTCCTGATTTCCCGAGCTTCGTCCCGCCAAAATACCGGATAACTACGCAAGCACAATTTAGTGCATCATACGACTTTAGCTGGTTCAAAATCGGAAGACCCGCCGTGCCGCCCGGTTCGCCGTCATCTTGCGCAAACTCTTCAATCTTATTCGGATGTATTCGCCATCCATAACAGTGATGACTGGCATCATGATACTCCGCTTTTAAGCGATCCAGCCTTTCTTCAAACTTTTCAACCGATTCAACCGGAAACAGAAATCCGATAAATTTCGAACCCTTTTCGCGAAAGGTTGCTGTTGTTTCTTGGGGTATCGTTTTCAAATGGAAATTATTTTTATCCTATTATATCAATTTAGTCCAAAAATCATCCCCCTGCGCCCCCTTCAAAGGGGGACAAATGCTCCACTGATTGCATCAGCGGATTAAATTTCCATTAATAGTTATTGCTGTAAAATGACACGAACGACTGAATTATTGCAAAATAATTCAGCTTAATTCCCCCTTAGAAGGGGGTAAGGGGGATGGCCTCCAAAGGTTATATTGGTAAAAGCATATTCCAAAAACATCTTATCAAGTTTCTTCTTGATCAAGATCCTTAAAAATTACCTGCGTATGAAATTCACCGTTTTCACCCATCGGATCAATATCTTGCGGCAGATGCTGTAGCTGAGTTACAAATTTTTGATCATAGGCTTCTCCAACTCTGATCAGCGGCTGAAATTCTTCTTTTACCGCGCTGATTTTTACTTCCACCGGCTTTAGCAAGAGCACCGGCAGCAAATCATGAATGCTCTTTTTCCAAATGGGGAAGATACAGCTATAACCAATTTCACCGAATACTTTTTCCCGCCATTGCCGAATATCTTCGAGGTATAAATCACCGAAGATAAGATGCTCAACAGGTTCATTTAATCCACCCAGAATTTCTCCCAGTCGACCTAAATATACTTCATTCAGGCAATCGCTTGGTAGCGGCACAGTGATTAATTCCAGTCCCAGGTCAATCGCCTGCTTTTTAATATCCTTCAGTTTTATCTGCTGATGAGGCACGATTTCATCCGTTTCGTCATAAGTGGTCAAAAGCCGGATTTCGGCATCAGGATGATTTTTTCGAAAAAACTCAAGAGCCAGGTAAGCATCTTTTCCGCCACTCCAGAAGAGAATATTCATTCAAATGTATTTCTTTTGAAGGTTGTTATAAAATTCTGAATTCTGCGTTCTGAATTCTATATTCCATCATTCAGTAAATGTTAACAAAAATAGGGAATCGCTATGGCTAAACGAAATTATTGGTTGATGAAATCCGAGCCTTACGCTTTCAGTATTGATGATTTGAAAAAAGTAGGCACGGAACCATGGGACGGCATTCGCAATTATGAGGCACGAAATTTAATGAAAGATGATATGAGCATTGGCGATGGCGTGCTTTTTTATCATTCCAATGTGCGTCCGCCGGCGATTGTAGGTAGCATGGAAGTAGCCAGCGAGCCTTACCCCGATCCCACCCAATTCGATCCTGATTCAAAATATTTTGATGAAAAGAGTAGTGAAGAAGATCCCACCTGGGAGTTGGTTGATGTAAAATTTGTCCAAAAGTTTGATGAAGCCGTTACGCGTGATGCCATCAAAGCAGAACCGGCGTTGGAAAATATGGTATTATTGAAGCGTTTTCGGCTATCCATCACGCCGGTGACCGAAGAAGAATGGCTTAAAATTCATGAAATGGCAAATGCTAAACCTAAATAAAAATCTTCCAGCGTAGCGGGAAGAAAGTCCCCCTTTGAAGGGGGCGCAGGGGGATGACTCTGCAATCTTTAAAACGATTAAAAAACTTAATGAAAAGCAAAACTCAGGAAGTACATCTGCGAACCAAAGGCATTCTGCCGGTTCAAAAATTGCGCCTGTTAGCAGAAGCAGGTATTATTTCTACTGTTGAAGGGTACCCGATTGAGGATGATCAATTTCAGCCCAATTCCATCGACCTGCGGCTGGGGGAAAAAGCCTATCGCGTGCGCTGCAGCTTTTTGCCCGAGGATGAATCGGTGGACCAAAAGCTGGAGAAGCTGAGTCAGTATGAGTTTTCCATCGCCGATGGTGCCATTTTGGAACCCAATTGCGTATACCTTATTCCGCTGCTCGAAAAACTGAATTTGCCTTCTCACATTTCACCCCAGAAAACGCTTTTCAACGGACAAAAAAATGGGAGCCATTACCGGATTGTATCGGGTGAGCATCTTTCGGCTAAAGCAAATCCCAAGAGTACTACCGGACGCTTAGATATTTTCACCCGCGTAATAACTGATTTCTCTCACCGCTTCGAAGAAATTCGCTCCGGATATAAAGGTAATCTTTACCTTGAAGTAGTTCCCAAATCATTCCCTATAAAAGTAAAAACGGGCCACAGACTGAATCAGCTGCGCATCAGTCACGGAAATGTAGTGCTCTCTGATCAGGAGATTTTGCGCACTCATAGTTCTGACCCTTTGCTTTTTCGCGAGAATGGCGAGGTCGTTCCCATGGATGAACTGAAAGTGAATAACGGTTTATTTTTAAGCGTAAACTTACACGGTAAAAAGGGAGAAATCGTTGGCTATAAAGCCAAAAAGCACCGTGATTATATCGATTTAGATAACATTGATCATTATGAAGTTTCCGAATTCTGGGAGCCTATTTATGCCCAGCAAGACGATCACATGATCTTGGAGCCGGAAGCTTTCTACATTTTTGCATCCAAAGAACGGTGCCGCATTCCCAAGCATTTAGCGGCTGAGATGATTGCCTACGATACCGGCTCGGGAGAACTGCGTACGCATTATGCCGGATTTTTTGACAGTGGTTTTGGCGGAAGGGTAGAAGACAAAGGAGCCCGCGCTGTGCTCGAAGTACGTTCTCACGATGTTCCTTTTTTGATTGAAGACGGACAAACCTTTTGCAGTATGAAATTTGAACCTAATACCGAAGTCCCCCAATTCACCTATGGCGATGACATTAAAAGTAATTATCAGGGACAGGAGCTAAAACTGGGTAAGCACTTTAAGCAGGATTAATTCTGGATTATGGCGAGAGGCAAAGTAGTAAAGTGTATTTGTCACAATAAAATGTTTGATGAGATTAAAGCGTACGCGGAGGAACACGACATATCGACCGTCGAGGAACTTCAAGAACGGAATTATTGCAGCAACAGTTGCCGTATGTGCATGCCTTATGTTGAAATGATGTTAAAAACCGGACAAACTGAATTCACTCCCGGCGAGCCATTTCGATAAACTTTCGTCGCACATCTGGTTTTGTGGCATAGCCACGCCTACGGGCGATGTCCGACGAATGGAAAGGCCAGGTTTTTCAGAACTATTTCACAAAGTTGCACCAAGACTCTCAAAGACACGCAAAGAAATTATTTTCAAAGGAGTTCTCCACCGACGTTGGTACGTTCCCCTTTGGAGATTGCGAGAAAACCATTTTCCAAAAATTGGAGCCTAATATTGTAAGGTGATGAGCTATAATTCAAGCTAAAATCTCAACTGTCCCCCTTCGAAGGGGGTAAGGGGGATGACCTTTTGGGTAATATTTATATGAAATAACAATGAACATCTTCTACACCCCGCCATCACAAATTCAGGTCGGCTTTGCCGAAATAACCGGACAAGAAGCAACCCACGCTTCCAGAGTGATGCGTGCGCGTGAAGGCGACCCGCTGACTGTTGTTGACGGCAAAGGCGGATGGTATGAAGGCGTGATTCGCCGAATTATTGGCAAATCTATCCGGCTTGAAATCCAAAACGAGCAAAAAATTCCCGTCCCTCAACCGGAGCTGGTTCTCGGTATGGGCATCATCAAAAAGCGAGATCGGCTGGAATTTGCCGTTGAGAAAGCGGTGGAGCTGGGGGCAAGCAGAATTTGCCTGTTTCGGGGAGATCATACCATCAAACAAAACGTACGTATGGACCGGCTGGAATCCATCGCTCTTTCGGCAATGAAACAAAGCCTGCGCGCCTGGTTACCGGAAATTTCACTCTTTCACTCGTTCGAAGAGCTGCTGGAAAAACATAAGAATGCCGCTTACTTAGCGGCTCACGAAAAAGTAAACCCTGCTGATGCCAACTTTGATTTAAAAGCTATTTCAAAAGATAAACTGTTGCTGTTGATAGGCCCCGAAGGCGGCTTTTCTGATGATGAAATTCAAACGGTCAAAGAGAAAGGAGGGAAGCTTGTTTCTTTGGGTCAGCACCGCCTGCGTTCTGAAACTGCAATGGTGGTCTTTTTAAGCCGGTTTGCTGGTTAGTTGTTAAGCCCTTCTTGCAAATATTAAAAGATTTTAACATTATGCTGTTAAAAGTACGTTGAGAAAAAATTTGGGGTAATATCTTTATGAAGGGATCTAGTTTTAGAATAAAAGATCTTCTTATACTTACATTTCTGTTGGTAGCAGGGTTAGCTGCGCAAAGTAAGGCGCAGATTATAATCAAGGGAAAGCTGGAATTAGCTGACACTACTAACATTTCAAAAAGCCAATTACGACAAGCAAAGGTACAGAGCCAAGAATTAGAATATAGAGATGCTTGGTATAATCAATTTGGGGGCAGTTATTCCTTATCAATTGATGAATGGGCATATGAAGAATACCAATTGTGGGAGGAAGGATTAGGGCTTTTGGAAGCTGAACCTTATGAAGGGCAAACGATACAGCTTGGAGAGTTTGACCAATGGACGAGATTCAAGTTTTACAGGTATCATCCGGAATCAGGATATAAAAAATTTTTATACCCCTTTAATAAAGATTATTATATGCTTATTAATTTATGGCCTGCAGAAAAAGATTCCGCGCTTGCACAAATACCACCGGCGGAAGCATTGGAATATCATGGTAATCCGTTTATTCCAAGTGGAGAAGTAACCATTAGAGAAGATGGTTTTATGCGATTAGATATAAGAGGAGGTAGTATTGGGCAAAAGGACCTTTATATAGATATGCCTAAAGACAGTCTTATAAAGGAAAATATTACAGAAGTTTATATTGAGCATATTGATATAGGGATAGTCAGAGCCGGGGAAATTTATCGATTTTATATAAAATCAGAAAATCCAATTGTTGCTGACTGGAAACTATATCCAGAAAAACAAAATGGGAGTAGGATTGGAATTGCAGAGTTAAGGTTTGAAGATTGGACAGACCTTCGTTTTGACGATCTTACAGTTTTTGTTGAAGTGGTAGAACACCCACGAAAACCGATAGGTGTTAGTGTGAGAGAAGATCCATATAAGGCTATGCCTGATACTAAAGTTTTTTTCGACTTAAAAAGAATAAATAAAAATTATTCAGTTGAAGATTTTCCTGAGGACCAGAGGTATGACATACAAATGGATAGTTCTAAGGCGAAATATGCTATTTTGCATGATCCCGCTACGGGACAAAGCGGAATAAGCTTGAATAATGTATCAGAGAATTTTTATATGTATATCAAGCCATATAAAGAAATAGAAGGGTTTACAGGTGAAATTGAAATAGAAGTAATTACCAAGGCTATGGAGCCTATTTCGGAAAAATTTATAGAAATAGACGGAACAGGACGTGTAGAGGTCATTGATAAAAAATTAGTTCTGGAATTTGATCCTAATCCTGTAGCGAAAGGAGATACCACTACAATACAGCCTGTCGTAATATATGCTAATGGTATAAGAAAACAGCTTCCCACAAATTATCCATTATATGTAGCTGCGATATCGGGAGGAGAAAAGTTTGGAACATTATTAAATACCGCTACCGGGGAGAAGGATGATGTTCTATTTGATTTATCAAAGGGAGCTCAATTTATAGCGCGATCTAATATTTCACAAGATTCGGCTGTAGTACGTATTGGAGCAGGTACGTATAT
>DASSAY010000329.1:0-6252 GCA_035699185.1 Balneolaceae bacterium
CAATGGAATTTCTCCAGATATGTTAGCCTGTTTGCTCAAGCGGGATATCGTTTCTTACGGACCGAGACAGAAACCGTAACAAAAATTCTCTCCCGGTATGACAATGGTTTGATCAGATCATACCGAACCTCTACTGACCGCCGCTTCTACGGTTCGGGATTTGAGCTCGGTATAGGATTAAGTCTGAATTTATATTAAAGAGGATAAAAAGTAGCTTTCTCTCTTCGGCTAATTCCGAAGAGCTTTTTTTATGGCATTCATGATGTTCGTCACGCCATCTATCTTAAGATCACTATTCTTGTTTGGCTTATTAGCTTTAGGAACAATAGCATGATTAAACCCCAGTTTTTGGATTTCCCCGAGTCGCCGGTCAATTTTATTAACCGCCCGAGCTTCTCCCCCCAGCCCCACCTCACCCAGAAAAGCGATTTTATTTGAGATGGGTTTATCCAAAAAGCTTGAAACCAAGGCTGAAGTAACGCCTAAGTCTGCGGCGGGATCATTAATTTTCAATCCGCCTGCGATATTTAAATATACATCCTGCCCCGAGAATTGGTAGCCGCCCCGCTTCTCTAAAACGGCCAGCAGCAGTGATAACCGACGATGGTCAAAGCCATTGGCTGTCCTCTGTGGCGTGCCATAGTTACTGGGCGTGACCAGCGCCTGCACTTCAACCAAAAGTGGACGTGAGCCCTCAATCGAACAAATCACCGCATTCCCGCTGACTTTACTGTTATATTCAGAAAGAAAGAGTTGTGAAGGATTAAGAATGTCAATCAGCCCTGTTTCCTTCATTTCAAAAACGCCGACTTCCTGTGCAGGGCCAAAGCGATTTTTCAAACTGCGCAGCATCCGGTAGTTGTAGTTGCTGTCGCCTTCGAAATGCAGCACAGTATCAACCATGTGCTCGAGTACGCGTGGACCGGCAATGTTGCCGTCTTTGGTGACGTGACCAATCACCAATGTGGTGATATTCTGCCTTTTTGCCAGTTGCTGCAACAAAGCCGCACACTCTTTCACCTGCTGAATACTCCCCGCCATGCTCGTCAATTCTGTGCGATAAACGGTTTGAATGGAATCAACAATTAGCAAATCGGGATTTAATTTTCGTGCTTCATTCAGCACTTTGTTGATGTCGGTATCGGTGTAGATATAAAAATTCTTCGACTTTACGCCCAGACGCTCAGCACGCTGCTTAATTTGTCCTGCTGATTCTTCACCCGCACAATAAAGGATTTTAAGATCAGGATGAGATTTGCCAATTTGGAGCGTTAATGTACTTTTCCCGATACCGGGATCACCGCCAATCAGCACAAACGAACCGGGAACAAATCCACCGCCAAGAACGCGATCCAGCTCCTGAATGTTACTTAAAAAACGATCCTCAGAATTTGATTCAATTTCATTTAACTGCTGCGGTGGCGGTGACTGATCAAGCCCGTTAACCTTGCCTTTGTGCTCTTTTTTGTTGCCATTCCGCTCAACCTTAAATTCCTTAAATGTGTGCCAATTACCACAATTGGGGCAATTCCCCAGCCATTTAGCTGAGGTATGTCCACATTCATCGCAGAGATATTCAATTCGATCTTTAGCCATTCGTTGTTATTACCTTTAATTGTTAAACAGCCATCCCATTAATTTTAATACTCCATTATAATAATTTGGCGGGTGAATTGTGGAAAGAAGAATACTGAACATCATTCACAAGAGAAGTGACCCAGCTTTTAAAAAATAAAAAAGCCGACAACTGAAAGCTGACGGCTTAAAAGTACGCCTGGAAGGATTCTCCCAAAGGGATGCCTTCGGCAGAACCCTCACCCTGATCGATAACTATGGGACTTCCTTTTATTTAAAAGTACGCCTGTAAGGATTCGAACCCTCAACCTCTTGATCCGTAATCAAGTGCTCTATCCAGTTGAGCTACAGGCGCTCGGATTTATGATTTCGAATGATGATTTTTGATTGGAGGATTAATCATCATTCATAAATCGAAAACTATAAATTCAAGAGCCCAATGATACGGCTATCCGCATTTTTATTCAACCAATATTTAATCAATTTTAATAAAACCCGGATGGCATCTTTCATCAAACTTTTGCAGTTTTTTTACGTAGCAGTTACAGTGTTTATTAAAAGAATACGACAAAAACGGATCAAACGAATCTGCTGATAAAAATCTTATAGAAACCTTTGTTTCCATCTGCCCCTGTTCTTATAATACAAACAGTGCTTTAATCACTTTATCAATCAAAACCAACTATTATGAAACAAGGCATAGCCATATTTGCTGCCATTTTGCTTTTTGCCGGCTGTGCTGCATCGCAAAAGGCAACCACCAATGGAGCTTCGGCAAAAGAATCACCGGACAAAGAATTCGCAAAGCTTATTAAAGACGCTGAAAAGTATGAAGGCTTCTTTGATTTATATCAAAAAGACAGCAATCTCTATATTTCTGTACCCAAAGAGATGCTTGATAAGAAGTTTCTGATGAATTTCGAACTTGCCACGGGCATCGGTTCATCCGGCCTTTATGGAGGCACTATGTTAAATATTTTTGAGGGCTTGCTCGTTTCACTCGAAAAGCATGAAGGCAAAATATTCCTGATTCAGCATCCCACTCACTACACGGCCAAAGACGGAACACCCGAAGCCAGAGCCGTAGAGCTTACTTTTGGTGAATCTGTTGTACAAACCGCCGAAATTGAAGCTTTTAATGAAGATAGCACCCGAATGCTTATTGATGTTTATGACTGGTTTGTGGGTGATCTGTCCGGCATTTCAACCCGAATAAGTTTTGCCGTTGCCAATAACGGACGTCCCGGACGCGTAAGTTTTGACCAAAGCCGCTCTCACCTGCAAAAAGTTCAATCCTTTCCTGATAACGTAAATATTCAAGCGCGTTTGACCTTCAACAATTCAGAACTAAGAGCACCGCGAACCGTAGCTGATGGGCGTTATATCCCCGTTTCTGTTTTTTATACGATGGTCCGGCTGCCCGAAGAACCGATGGAACCACGAGTAGCAGATGATCGCGTTGGTTATTTCATGACCGTTCACAAAGATTTCACTGATGATTCAGATACCTTTTTCAATCGATACATCAACCGCTGGCGGCTTGAATGTTCTGAAGAAGTTGGTCCCGACGGACTTTGCGAACCCAAAGAACCAATTACCTATTACATTGGCCGAACGGTGCCGGTTGAATATCGTGACGCGATGATGGCAGGAGTTGAAGCATGGTCAGAAGCTTTTGAAGCAGCGGGATTCAAAAATGCGGTTCAGGCCAAGTTGCTGCCCGAAGGGGTGATGGCTGAAGACATCCGCTATGCTACCCTTCGCTGGAACACATCCGATCAGCCCGGCTACGGCGCTATCGGCCCTTCAGTTGTTGACCCTCGCACAGGAGAAATACTGGATGCCGATATTTTATTCGAAGCCAGTATGCTGTTGAATGATAAAGAGACTTTCAAGGAAATAGTAAAACCGCGAACGGCTATTGATGAGATATTTAACGTCTCCCAAAAAGAACTGGCCATGATGGGGCGCGGAGCGGAAATGAAATCCTTTTATACTGCAATAAATGCTCAATTCGATTTAGCCAAGAGCCTGTTGGTCGCAAACGGAGAAATTGATTCCGAGGAGGTTCCTGAAGAATATGTAAATCAGGTTATGAAATGGGTAACCATGCACGAAGTGGGACATACCCTCGGCCTGCGCCACAATTTCCGGTCATCTATCGATACGCCCTTAGATAAACTCTACAATAAAGACTGGGCCAAGAAAAACGGTGTATTCAGCTCGGTGATGGAATATCCTACCGTAAACATCAACCCTGAAAGTAAATCGAAAGATGGGTATTACTATAATCCCGGCATAGGCTCGTACGATAAATGGGCCATTTCCTTCGGCTATACTCCGAGTGATGATGAAGCAAAACAGATTGCCCGGCTCGCGGCAAAAGATGGCCATGCCTACGGTACGGATGAAGATGCCCGCGGATCAGGAGCCATCGATCCTTATGTGAATGTGTACGACCTGGGAGCCAAGCCACTCGAATGGGGCAAAAAACGGGCTGATCTGCTGCAAGACCTGATTTATCAAATACCTGAAATTGCCTTCGAAGATAATGCCCGTTATTATGAAGCTACTGAATTATTTCAGAGCTATTTGTATCAATATGCCCGCACTCTGACTCCCGCCATAAAATTTATCGGTGGCCAGCACCAGTATCGCGATCACGTGGGCGATCCCCAGGGGCGTCCTCCCTTCGTTCCGATTCCTAAGGAGAAGCAACAAGAAGCCCTGGATATACTTATTGAATATGCCTTCAATCCCGATGCTATGGCCCTGCCTCAAGAGGTCTACCAAAAGCTGGGCGCTGATCGCTGGAGCCACTGGGGTAACAGCAACACTTTTGCGGGGCGAATTGATTATCCCGTGCATCGCACTCGTGTAGGTATTCAAAGTGCTTTGTTAGAAGAACTTCTTGATCCTGTTCGCCTGGCACGAATCCGCGATACCGAGCTTAAATTCGGTGCCGAAAATACCCTTACTATTCCTGATCTGATGGGGCAACTCTCTTATGCCA
The DNA here is from genome assembly GCA_035699185.1 of Balneolaceae bacterium. Taxonomy (GTDB): domain Bacteria; phylum Bacteroidota; class Rhodothermia; order Balneolales; family Balneolaceae; genus Fodinibius. The sequence continues at coordinate 4,589 of DASSAY010000329.1, forward strand.
TCTGGAATGAAGTGTGGACTTCACCGGGCAGCAATATCGAAAGCAGCCGCAGAGATTTGCAGCGAGCTTATTTGAGTGAAATGATTGAATTGGTTATCGACACGCCCGAACGCGCCCCCGCCGATGCCCGGTCGGTTGCTCGTCATCAGCTTAAAGAACTGCATAAAAAGATTTCGGCCCGGTTAGCACCACCAACCTATAGTTTCAACGATTATACCCGGGCTCATCTGGAAGAATCCAGGGCACGGATTGAAGCGGCTCTCCAGGCAGAGCTGGTTATTGATTAATAGAAACCATTAGTTGTCAACATACAGCGATGTCATCACACTGGTGGCATCGCTTTTTTATTTTTAGAGAAATCTCTGCGCCCACTCCGTGAAACTCTGTGAAAACGATTGCACTGAGAACCACTGAGAAGGCACAGAGACAACAGAGAATAGGAATTAATTTATAAAACCGTCTTGCAATTCTGTTGCAACGTTTGCAGTACGTGGGCAAAATCAGCGGGCAAGGGCGAATCGAATTCAACAAACTCTCCGGTCGCGGGGTGATCAAATCCAAGCGTTTTGGCATGAAGGCATTGACGTTCCAGGGTAGAAAAAAGGTTATTAAACATTTGCTTTCGGCTGCCGGTGTTCGGGCCATACCGCACCGAATCTCCCCCGTATTTTTGATCCCCGAAGACCCAGTGATGCTCATTCGCAAAATGAACACGAATTTGATGCGTTCGTCCCGTTTCAAGCTTCATTTCTACCAGCGTGAGGTGGTCAAAATATTCGAGCACTTTGTAGTGAGTTACGGCATGTTTTCCCTTCCCGTCGGGTACTACTGCCATCTTTTTTCGATCACTTCGGTTGCGGCCGATGTCGCCGATAATGGTACCTTCCTTTTCATCGGGAGTGCCCCAAATAATGGCCCAATAAGTCCGCTCAATATCTTTAACCCGAAAATATTCGCTGAGCTTGCGGTGCGTTTCATCATTCTTGGCCACTACCACAATGCCGCTGGTGTCTTTATCCAAACGATGAACAATACCGGGACGAATGGTGTCGGTACCCGTGCCGGAAAGTTCATCGGCATACCACATCAAGCCGTTTACCAAAGTTCCTGTCCAGTTGCCGTAAGCAGGATGCATCACCACGCCGGCTTCTTTGTTTACGATAAGGAGATCATCATCTTCATACACAATATTTAGATCCATTTTTTCCGGCTTGGTTTCCGGTGGCTTGGGGATGGGCAGATGAATATCGATGATATCACCGGGATTCATATTGTACGATGATTTCTCGACTGAGCCGTTTACGGTTACATAACCATCTTCAATGGCTTGCTGAACTTTGGTGCGCGAGGCATTTTGAATAAAGGAGGTAATATATTTATCCAGGCGCACAGCGGAGTGATGTCCGGGCGGTACTTCGAGATGATATTCTTTAAATTCGGTGCTTTTTTGAGCCATTTTTGAGCTAAAAATTGGGTTTCTGCAGGATGAGCGCCAAAATACAAATTTTTTTAATTTTTTTGTAAGGATTACCCTCCGAAAGGATCTTACTAAGGACTGATCATTAAGGGGGATTTCTCAAGAGCTTACATTTGGGCTTCCGTCAATTTTGGCGGAAGCCTTTTTTGATTCGTTTTTAGGTGCCGGACACTCAAAAGTGCCCGGC